>CAIWIS010000364.1 GCA_903912795.1 uncultured Bacteroidales bacterium | reverse complement strand
GGAACCTACTAATTGAAAAGTTTGACTTGCTGAAGGTCCAGCTCCAGAGTAAATGAAACTTGCTAACCACGAAGTGGATGTTGTTAATGTGGCTTTTGGATCTACTGTTCCTGTACATGATACTGTTTTGTTTGCAGCATACGTAGCGGTTGCTACTACATTTTCGACAAAACTACCTGTACCTAATCCCGCTTTGAGTCGTATGTAGATAGGTACATTTGTAAAAGCTCCTGTTCCTAACGCGATATTTCCGGATGTTGGTGAAATGCTGGGTGTGCTTGGTGTAAATCCTGCTCCTGAAATTGTTGATATCTCATAATTTGCAGGGGCAGTGATTGTTACGTTCGAATATAAATTAACACCACTTACGTTAAACGTTTGTTCAGCTGATGGGCCTAAGGTAAAAGTGTATGAAAAGCCAGTTAGCGATGCTGGAGATAGAGTAATCACAGGTTGATTGCTAACTGTTCCACTGCACGACACATTTACAGATGTAGCACCTAATGAGCTTGCTACTACATTCTGTGAATTAACAGCTCCTAATGCTAATCCCGCTTTCATACGAACATATACAGGCAATGAACTTATTGAACCACCAGTTGGCGATAACGATACCGAAGGACTAGCCACAAAGTTGACACCTCCAGTAGCCGAAACTTCAAAAGATGCAGAAGGACTTATTACCACGTTTTCGACTAAATCAGTTCCTGATACATTGAAACTTAATATATTTGATGGTCCATTATTGAAAGGATATGTGAATGTAGTTAATGAAGTTGGTGCTACTGTAATTACTGGAGTGTTATTTATACCTGTAAAATCACCAAGCGAAGTTAAACTGCTGGCTGTTAGTGTATTTGATCCTAGAGCGCCATATTTAACCCAAATCGAACCGGTATAGCGAGCTGCTGCCTGACCAGTTTCAATTCCAACAATATCAGCCGTTAAATAAGTTGCTGTTACTGAGGCTATATAAGATGTTATTCCACTTTGTGTTACACTCCAATATCTGTTTAAAAAATTTGAAATTGTTGTGTTGTTTGGATGTTTAGCATTGGTTACGTTTACACCATAATAAGATCCACCAGCATAAGTGCCACTGCTGAAACTCACAGTAATGGGTGAATATTCAGCTACAGAGGCTATATCGCCTATAGGGAAAAGAAATGAGCCATTTGAATTGGCTAATTTCCGAACTTGTCCACTTCCAGTTGCAACAATCATATTGTTGGCATTCAGTGTTCCGGCTATAGCCAAAGCGGATGTTCCAAATATCAAGTTGTTAGCTCCAATTGATAATCTTCCTGAATTCAATGTAAGTAAATTGTTAATAGTTGCACTTATCCCAAGTGAAGTTCCTCCGGCATTGTTTATTGTCAGATTATTGAAAGTTGTTGAAGTGCTTCCGCCAATTGATACGCCACTACCATTCATCGAAACTGTTCCGCTACCTGCAGTAAATGTTGCACCATTGTTTGTGAAACTTCCATTCAAATTCAAGTTGGTTGGAGCGGTAAATGTACCAGTAGTTAAAGTAGTATTGCCCGTAACCGACATGGTAGCAGGAGCCGTAAAGTTTCCGGATGTTTGTGTAAAAGCACCGCCAATGTTCAACGTTGTAGTGCTACCACCCACACTCAATGTTTGTCCTGCAGTCTTGTTTACAGTGATGTTGTTGAAAGTTTGTGTTGTAGATGTTCCATTTATTGCAGTACTATTACCATTAAATACAACAGTACCAGTTCCTGGCGTAAAAGTACCGCTATTATTTGTAAAATTTCCTCCTATCGTTAACTGAAAGTTATTTGTGATTAACGTAGAACCAGTGTTTATTGTTAATGGAACTGCTGAATTTAGAACTTTGGCCGCATTCATTGTTATTGAACCTGCAGTATTGCCAATAATTACGCCACCTGTACCTATAAATGGTGTTATCCACTCAGCACCAACTGTGCGTGTGTCGGTTGTTAAATATCTTAATGTTGCTCCAGCGCCATACGTCAAAGTGTTGCCGCCATTTGCAAAACTTGCAGCCCCTTCAATAGATAAAATTTGACTCACTGTTGTAGCTTCACCCAATGTTTTGATGCCTGAACCCGAAAGTATCAAGTTATCAATACCAGTACCAATAAAATCAGGGTCTAATGTTTGATTTCCTGCAGCGGTTAATCTTACTGTACTGCCAGTTTGTAAATCCCATACCTGTACCCCAACTGTTGCATTAGTGGTAATAAGTGATAAAACTCCAGTTGCAGTTATTGCCGCATTAGAAGCTCCATTTCTATTTAAACCATTTGCAACTGAAATATTCACATTGCCCGATATGGTAAACTCAACAGCTGCCGATGCAGCAATACTGAGTGCAGCATTGCAATTAAGTGTACCGCCTTGATTCACTACCACTGTGCTTCCTGCTGTTTTGGCAACATTTGCTGTTAAAGTTACTGTGTTTCCATTTGCAATAATTACATTATCTCCTAAAGCAGGAACAGTTCCATTAGGCCATGGAGAATTTGCAGTAGTTGAATTCCAGTTACCACTACCAGTCGACGTAATTGTAGCAGCGCTTATATTACTTGTAATGTAAAATAAAATAAATATAACAAGTCCAATTAATCGAACTGTTTTATTGTTGTGTCTTATAATTGAGTTAGCCATATTGGTTAATCTGTTGTAATAGTTTTTCTATAAGTAAAATTTTGTATCGAATAATTATTAATACATTATGCAATAATTGCAATAATCGATCCAGAATATGTAACTTGTTGTATAACAAAATAGTAAGCAAAATGTTTAGAGCTAATAATACTTTGATTTTAGCTAATGTTATTCGATATCAAAGAATGTATACAGATAATTTGTAAGATGTATATCCCAAAAGTTGGTTATTAATCTTATTTTCAGAATGTTTGAGTGATAATTTATGCTACAAAAGTAATAAAAATTACAATTCCAACAAAATTATATGCTACATAAATTTGAATAATAAGTTGAAAATTTAAACTTTTAACATTGAATTCAATAGGACATGATTGTAGCTATATTTAATTTGGATTTATCTTTTTACAGTTTAATTGAAAAAATGAAGTAAATTTTGAATAACTGGTTTTTGTAATAGTAAGTTTTTTACTTATCTTTGCAAACTGAAAAAATGACTTAGTAGCTCAGTTGGTAGAGCAACAGACTCTTAATCTGTGGGTCGAGGGTTCGAACCCCTCCTGGGTCACCAAAACAATTGTCAATTAGCGACAATTTAAAGACAAACCATTCTAAATCATTGATTTGGAGTGGTTTTTTTCTTTTATAGTAAGTC
>CAIWIS010000363.1 GCA_903912795.1 uncultured Bacteroidales bacterium | reverse complement strand
TTTCAATGCCTTTTTTTACAAGAAATTTATGGAATGTTTTGTCGATAAAACTTTCTTTTCCACCCTCAAAAAAAGCCGGTGCACTCCAAAGTTTCGTGTATATTTCTTTAAAAGCTGCTGTTTTTACTTGTTGCAGTATTCTAACGTCAACATTTTCCTGTTCCGTATAACCAATTTTTTGTGAACCGTTATTCTCATTACGATTTGGCAAAATGTATGAGTACACTTGAGGATAAACGATTTGAAATGATTTTATATCTTGTGTTTTGTTGTTAACCTGCATAACTCGGAGTATTTAGGGTGTAAACTCTTGACTTGCAACATGCCAACAGCAGTCCAAAAAATTCAGACTGTACGACTAAGGAATAAAAATGGATTTTTAAAAAGTGGAAAGTAGGAGATAAGTTGTTCATGGCGTTGAGCTTTTCAGCTTGCTGCCATTGGTCAGATATGGAAAGTCAACGCATAAAAAAAGCGTGAACTAAATCCTTATCCGCACCAGAGGTCCTCGGAGACCGCGCAAGATGATAAGTCAAAAGCCCACGCCGTTTGGCGTGAGCATTTTGCTGACTTATTCAATCTTGCTCGCTAAAGAAATTTCCGAGGTTTCTGGTGCGCGAACAATAGCAGAATGCTATTTAATTAATATGTTGAAAATTAGTTTGTTCTTATTCTTTTCGTTTTTGTTTAAAAAAAGTTATATTTTATGTTTGTTTTTGTTCTTACTGAAAAATGTATTACTTTTGTATCAATTCGTGTATGCGAAGGTGGAGGACTGGATGGTCCTTGGAAGCCCCGGTAACGGGGTTTTTTCGTTTTACTAAGGCAATTTATTTATTCCATATCCTACCATTTTTCCTTTATAATCAAATATTTTATCGTTTTTCAATACGTTGAGTATTTCGTCCGAAAAAGTTGTCATTTCATCTTTTATTGCGAAAATTTCCTGAAAAGCATACCTTCTCATTGTATGAGCTAGTAAATCCGCTAATTGCAACCCCGCGATATTCGACAATTTACTTCTGACTTTTATTTCCTTTGAAGTTAAGTGTTCCATTAACTCTTCTGATTTTAAGTACTGAGTGCCATTTTCAATTAATTCTCGAAATGATTTTTTTAGTCTCATATCTTCTTTTCCACTTCTTGATTCAATCATTACATCACCTTTAACTAAGTTTGATTTCAAAAATAGTCTGTATCGTTCAATTAAAATTTCCAAGCAATAATGATATGGATCAAATTTCCATTTGTTTTCATAATTGTCATTGTGTTCCAATTTATCAAGCACTACAGCAATAACTTTAAACTCCCATTTTGCAATTAACGACAAAAGTTCATTGTTGAATGCTTTTTCAATGTCCGGATTTTTTAAAATCGTGAAAGCATTTTTTCTGTAAACCAATTCTTTTCTATGAAAAATTACTGGTTCATCAGGGTCAGAATAAAAATACTTTGCTTTTAAAGCTTCCAAATCCGGCTGAAATGTATCTCGTACATAGGTTACATTAAATATTATTCCAGTCAGACACAAAAAACGATGATCAGGATTTACAGAACTTTTTAAATCAGGGTTTCCAACTTCATCAATGTAAATACGATATTTCATACAGTAAAATAATTCGGGTTAATTTTGTTTGCTACCTGAAAATTTATAAATCAAACGTTCACACCGCTATCGCGCGAACAATAGCTAGCATGCTATTTAAATACTATGTTTGAAAAATTCGTTTTTTATTCGATAATTATGCTTTTAAAATTGATGTGCAAATATACTTAAAATTCTGAATCTCTATTGCATTGATAGTTAATCCATCGCACTTTCGGCTAATATAATTTTGGCAGCGCTGGCATTTTTTACAGGTTCAATAAGTCCGGCAAAGCCATTTGTTGCAAATTCGATACCGGCACAAAACAAATAGGTATAATGCATTTTCAATTCGTCGGGTACCGTTTGTTCAGCCCTCAGCGTGTATTCTGTGGCTGGTATTAAATCGTTTGTCGACAACCAGTTGGTTTCTATTACGTTGCCCATTCTACCTTTTCGTTCCATGAAAAACTTATAGGGTTTGTCCTTTGCTTCGGTGTCGAAGTAAATATCCGAGAACAAGGCAATCGAAAATTTTAACCTGAAATATGGTAGTTTTCGCAAGTTAAATAATTCGTTTTGTGAATTAAAACGAGGCACTTTTATGTTTATCGTCTGCTCACTTTTATTCAATTCGAATTGTATCGAAGCTTTAAATACGGCATTAAACTGAAAGTTTTTATTCATATTAAAGCCCTCGAGTGCCAACGGATATTTACTCAACTCCAACCAACGTTCGCCTATTACATGTGTTTGGTCTAAAATTATCAGCTTTTTGCCAATTCCGTTCCACACGGGCGACACATTATAATCACCAAGTTTCTTCATTCGAAATGTTAAAATATCAAGTGTCTGTGAAAACAATACACATGCAGCCCATTCTGTGTGATGTCTTCGTAACAGCGCAAATTCATCGCCTTCCTTTATTCTACGCTTCGAAGGGCCGCCCTTCATACGTGCAAAAACCGCATCGCTGCCAGGCAATGAGTAATAGGTGGTATCCTGAATACTTCCCGAATATTTTAATTGTCCTTTAACGCGCGCCATAATTTCTAATTTTAAAAGGTGCTTATTCCAAGTTAATAGCTTTTAGTAAAGTACTTATACAGTACTAGTAAGCTAATGCAAATATAAAACATTCTGTTATATTACACAATAATTACATTTATATAATATACCTATTTAAAACAGTTTCTAGATTATATTTAGACTATATTTAGACTATATCTAGACTGTATAAATTACGGTATTAGTACTTAATAAGTACTGTATAAGTATAAGGATGCTATTTTGCCCCCGTTATTTATTTGTCCTTACTGTATTGACTATAAGCAAAGTTTTCTGATAAAATAATGTAAACAAACTTTATAAAAGTTCTGTATTTTATTCTCCAATATAATCCATTCCAATACAAATATCGTCTGAAATTCCATTTCTGATAAATTTTTTATATCTGATTAACAGAGTTTTAAAAAGCGCCGTACGATTTTGCTAGCATTCAAAATGATTTTGCCATCACTTTTGTGAATAATGTAGTATACTTGCACTCAAATTCGAGGATTAAAATGTGTCAAGCCATTTTTTATTGCGAGGTATTTAATCTTTTGTCTTTAATCTTTATTCTAATATTTAAAATCAATGAAAAAACTCTTATTCTTCTGCTCTATTGTAGTGCTTTTAAGTGCGTGCGTTGAAGATACCTTTATGAAGCTAAACGATGTTTCGGGAAATCCTTCGGACCTGAGGTATATGGACATTATCAATGCCCGCGAAGGTAAAACAATTATTTCGGGTACTCCAACTATTGAGACCAACAATCTTATTCCATTTTACGAAATTGTAGCCGGATTTGATAAAGCAGGTAATCTGCTCGATGAATCGCTTATGAAATTTGTAAGTATAACCAATCCCGATACCGTGAAGTGGGAATTGGCTGCTGGCACTAATTACCCAGTTAATGCCAATGGCGACACTATTAAAGGTGGAATTAGTTTTAACCTCTCAAAAGCTGGTGTTATTAGTATTGCTGATGGGCATAAACTTACGGTAGGTGATTATTAT
>CAIWIS010000362.1 GCA_903912795.1 uncultured Bacteroidales bacterium | reverse complement strand
GAAAACAATCGTTCAATCAACTCACAAAATCTAAATATTGATTTATTAGTAAACCTTACCAATTTAAATAAAGGCTACGATCCTGAACGTAGAATGTTTTTATCCGTTTTTGGTGGTTTGGGCTTAGGCTATTACAATGCAAATACAAATACTTCAAAAATTGGTGGTGCTTTAAGAGCTGGTATTCAGGGCGATTACAATTTAACTCGTCAGTTAGCTTTAAATTTGATAGTTGATGGCAATATATTAACCGACAATTCGAATAATGCTGCAGATGCACTACCGATTGACTTAGCAGGTGGTATTTCGGCTGGTGTTACATACCGTATACCTGAAAGAACAAAATCAAAAGTGGTTGTTCCTGAATTCACTCCTGTACCGGAACCAAAAGTGGAACCTCAAACTATTACTCCTGAAGTTAAACCAGTTGTACCTGTTCAACCAGAAAAACCACAAGTGGCCGTTGTTGATACTCCAAAACAAGTTAAACCTGAGGTTAAGCCTGAAGTTATAAAACCAGTTGTTAAACCGGTTGTTAAACCTGAGCCAATTGCTGCAGTTCCAGCAACTAAGGAAGACATATTCTTCAAATTTAATAGTCGTGTAGTAGAGACTACAAGTCAAGAAGAAAATATGGCTCGTATGGCCGACTACTTAAAGAAAAACCCAACTGCAAAAATTGTTGTTAGTGGTTATGCTGATAATGCAAGTGGAACAGAAGCTATCAACAATGAAGTTTCAAAACAACGTGCAATTAACATAGCAAATACATTAGTAAGTAAATATGGCATTGATGCTAACCGTTTGATGGTTAAATGGTACGGAAGTAAAGTTCAACCATTTACTGAAACTTGGAAAAACCGTGTAGTAATTCTGAACACTGCCGAAGGTGATCAAGCAAAAGACTTTAAACCTTTCAGCGATGGAATTTCAGCTATAGTAAACGAAGCTGCTACCAAAGTTGAAATAAACTTTGCAACTGAAAACGCACAAGTAGTAAACGAAAAACAACGTGAAGCATTGAACAGAATAGTTATTTATTTAAAAGCAAACCCACAAGCTAAAGTATTGGTTAAAGGTTATGCAAGTAACTCAAGCGGTTCTGACGAGTACAACGATGGTATTTCTAAAAAACGTGCGGTAGTAGTAGCTAACATGTTGGTAAAAGAATATGGCATTGAATTAAACAGATTGAAAGTAAGCTGGTTTGGTGCTCGTGTTCAACCATACAGAGTAGCAGCTATGAACCAATTGGTTATTGTTAATGCTGAATAAATTTAAGCACTAAGACACAAAAAAACCTGATAGAAATTCTATCAGGTTTTTTTGTGTCAAATATATTAATTATGCTAACTAATAAATGATTGGATTAATTACATATTTATCGTGGCTATATTACAACATGCCACAATACCAGCTGTTTCGGTACGCAAGCGGCTTTCGCCAAGTGAGATTGGCAAGTAATTATATGCAGTAGAAACATTTACTTCATCGAGGCTAAAATCACCCTCAGGCCCAATTAGGATAATAGACGTGGCATCTTTGGATGCTACGTTTTTTAGTAGTTCTTTTTCGCCTTGATAACAATGCGCTATAAATTTTTGTTCGGCATTGTAACTCCTAACAAAACTACCGAAAGTGCAAATAGGATTTAGAACAGGGAATTTGGATTTAATGGATTGTTTAGCGGCAGCAATAATTACTTTCT
The DNA here is from genome assembly GCA_903912795.1 of uncultured Bacteroidales bacterium. Taxonomy (GTDB): domain Bacteria; phylum Bacteroidota; class Bacteroidia; order Bacteroidales; family Paludibacteraceae; genus Paludibacter. The sequence continues at coordinate 1,193 of CAIWIS010000362.1, read as the reverse complement.
GCAAACGCTCCTCCTTAATTATCCGTCGTTCGGAATTATGACAAATAATGGGTGTAATTTCGTCGACCCCAATTTCGGTAGCTTTTTCAATAAACCACTCCAAGCGGTCGATATTTTTGGTAGGCGCTATAGCTATATGTAGCTTGTAATTTCGGCAACTAGGATCAACTATTGATTCGACAATTTCGAAACCACAACGTTTGTGATGAGGTTGGCTTATGTTGGCTCTATAAAACCCTCCTACTCCATCTACTACCTCAATTTGATCCCCCGTTTTTAGTCGGAGAACTTTTATTGCATGCAAGGATTCCTCCTCAGGAAGAATACATGCAACTGATAGATTTGGAACATAAAATAAAGCCATTTTAATATTTTGCAGTTTGCGGTTTACGGTTTGCAGTAAAAATTACTACAAACTGCAAATTGCAAACTTCTTAATAGATTTCACCTTTGGCAGCTAACAACGTATTTTTCAACAACGACACAATTGTCATTGGTCCTACACCACCAGGAACTGGAGTAATGTATGAACATTTTGGGGCTACCTCGTCAAATTTAACATCGCCACTTAATCTGAAACCACTCTTTGTTGTAGCCGAAGGAACACGAGTTGTGCCTACATCAATAATTGCAGCACCTTCTTTAACCATATCAGCTGTTAAAAACTCGGGCATACCAAGTGCAGCAATAATAATGTCGGCTTGTAGGCAAACTTCTTTCAGGTTTTTGGTGCGACTATGACAAACAGTAACTGTTGCATCTCCTGGATAACCTTTTTGCATCATAAGCGTGGCAACAGGTTTTCCAACAATATTACTACGGCCAATCACAACACAATTTTTACCCGATGTTGGTATTTCGTAGCGTTTGAGCAATTCAATTATACCCGAAGGTGTAGCTGACACATAACAAGGTAAACCTATTGACATACGTCCTACATTTACAGGATGAAAACCATCGACATCTTTTTTGCAATCAATAGCTTCAATTACTTTCTGCTCCGAAATATGTTTTGGCAATGGTAACTGAACAATAAAACCATCTAAATCAGCATCATTATTCAAATCATTTATCTTTGCAAGTAGTTCTGTCTCAGTTACCGTATCCTCGAAAGTGATTTTAGTTGATTTAAAACCAACTTGCTCACACGATTTTACTTTATGAGCTACATACGTTTCGCTGCCACCATCGTG
>CAIWIS010000361.1 GCA_903912795.1 uncultured Bacteroidales bacterium | reverse complement strand
TCTTCGGATATTCCCGGAAAACCTGATTTGAAAAGCATTAATCCTTTGGGAATTCTGGATGGGAAAGAACTAATCCGGTTTGGATACGACAGTGCTTACCAAAAAACAAAGAAAATTGTCGACGATCATTGGGCAAGATTACAAAAATATCCACATTTTAAAGGGTATGAATTCGATTGTTATGCACCAATGTTGGGCATCAGGGAAAGTTATCGGGTTGTTGGTGAGTATGTGCTCAATCAAAACGATTTGCTGGCTGGGTATAAAAATCAGAATCAAAAGGATATTATCGCACTTGCCGATCATCCGATAGATGTGCATGGCAAAAATACTACATTGAGCAAACTAACTGAAGCTTATGGAATTCCATATCGTTGCCTTATTCCGAAAGACTGGACGAACCTTTTAGTTGCTAGTCGTGGTGCAAGTTTTACGCAGTTAGCTGCATCCAGTTGTCGACTATCCAGAACCATGCTCGCTTTAGGGCATGCTGCCGGGTTTGCTGCCAGTATTGCATCGAAAGAAAACATTCCGATGTTAAAAGTACCAATTGAAAGGATTAAGGCCGAAATGAACCTTAAACTTCGGGTAAAAGAAGAAAAGTTAACCGACCCCAAGCCGATTGCAAAATTCATAGGAAAAAACCCGAACAGTTATCTGATTAGCGATAACGGTAATGGGAAAATTTGCATGCTGAATGCCAATGGAGATATAACATGGGAGCACCCAGTTTCGCAATGTCAGGATGTTCATCAATTACCAAATGGGAATATTCTTTTTACATATTATCAAAAAAATGGAGATATGTTGAAAGGTGGCGTTTGCGAAATTACGCAAGAAAAGAAAGAGGTTTTTCGCTTTGAAATTGATGGCGAAGTGCATTCCTGTCAGCGGTTGAAGAATGGGAATACCTTACTCACCGATAATAACAATGCCCGGTTAATTGAAGTTAACACACAAAAACAAATTGTAAAAAGCCTTGTGCTTAAAACAGAAGTAAGAGGCCATAGCGCCATTCGGATGGTTCGGGTTGTCAAAAATGGCAATTACCTGGTTTGTCAAGAAGAAGACCATTTGGTTGTTGAGTATAATCCAAACGGTAAAGTGGTGCGTTCGTTCAAATCTTCCGGTAAATGTTATACGGCTATTCGCCTGAAAAATGGGAATACCCTTATTAGCGACGGATCGGCTTGTTCGGTCAGAGAAGTAAATAACAAAGGCAAGGAAGTTTGGAAAATATCAAAGGACGACTTTCCGGAACTAAAATTAAACTGGATAACAGGTATTCAGGAATTGCCAAATGGAAATATTGTAGTTTGCAATTGGCTGGGACACGGCAAAAACGGAAGTGGAATTCCTTTCTTCGAAATTTCTAAAGACAAAAAAATTGTCAATTATTATGTGGATAATGTTTCTACTAGATCTATTTCGAATATTTGTTTTATGAAAAATAATCAATAGCGAATGGAAAGTAGATTTAAAACATTAATAAATGAAATATGTAAAATTGATTATTTTTCATCCTGCTGACTTTTTTGTTTCACGGGTTTATCAAAAAAAACAAACAAAATCTGAAAAACCAACAGGCAAATTCACCTTTCAAAATTAGACAAGCTAATAACTAACAAATTAAATAATTTATGAAATCACGAATTTTATTTCTCTCCATTTTTATGCTTGTATTTGCTGTCTTCTCGGCTTTTGCTCAAACTGCAATCAATATAAGTGCTACACAAGCAGTTAAAACAGGCTTCGCCGATGCTGCCTCTTTTGGCTTTTCGCCCGAAGCTACAGGCATTGAAAATACCAAAGCCCTGCAAAAAGCAGTTGACCAAACTGGTACCATTGTCGTAAGTCAAGCCGGAACATATAAAATGGCAGGAACTGTATATGTAGGTAGTAACACTACTTTAAGTTTTGGCAACAATGTATTTTTGAAAAAAGTAAATGAAAAAGGCACTTTTACACATGTAATCCTCAATAAAGGTGCATTGACCAAAACTTACGACCAAAACATTGTAATTGATGGATTGCAAATAGTGGTGAATGGAATGGACAAGCAATATACAGAGGTATTTGGGTTACGTGGTCAATTGGCATTTTTCTATGTAAAAGATTTGAAAATTACTCGTTTCCGTTGTATGGATTTAATGAAAACACAGTTTTGTATTCATGTTTGTACGTTCGAAGACCTGATAGTAGATGACGTGATTATAAAAGGTGAAAAAGACGGTGTGCATTTGGGTCCCGGCAAACGTTTCCGTATAAGTAATGGTGTTTTTCAAACATTTGACGATGCAGTGGCTCTCAATGCACACGATTATGCTTCGTCGAACCCTGAATTGGGCTGGATAGAAAACGGAATAGTAGAAAACTGCCACGATTTGACTGCTGAAAATACAACCGGTTATTTTTGTCGCATTTTAGCCGGAGCATGGATAGATTGGAAACCGGGCATGGAAGTGCAACAATCGGATGCAGTCGTATCAGAAGGACGAATTTACCGTGTACAGGCAAAACCAGATGGAACTATCTTTAAATCCAATACAAAACCAACCCATGAAACGGGTAAGAAAGAATTAGATGGAATTACCTGGGTTATGGTTCAGAAAGATACCATACACACCTGCGGAGTTCGAAATGTGATTTTCAGAAATCTGTTTCTCGAAAAACCACGCATTGGATTATCTATCCATTTCGATAATGATAAATTCAGCCGTTCCTATTACCCCGGAGCTCAAACACCTATTCAGGAACAGTTGACTTTTGATAATGTGCGTGTGCTTCACGACAAAGCCATGCCTTTCCTGAATATCGGGACTCCGGTTGATGTAGTTACGATTACTAACTCAAGTATCCGTAACAACAAAATAAACGTGTACACCAACAAAGCTTTGACTGACTATCTGAAAACCAACATCAATATTTTTGGTTGTGTCTTTAATCATAATGGCCACATGACCTTGATTTCGAACGGTGTGGACGGTAAAGAAATCGTACTGAAAACGTTTGGAAATATTGAATTAAACAAAGGATTTTCGGCAACTCTTACACCAGGAAACGGAAAAATTACCGTTGATTCGGATTTAACGGGGTTAAAGAAATAAAATCATAACACATTAATAAAATAAT
>CAIWIS010000360.1 GCA_903912795.1 uncultured Bacteroidales bacterium | reverse complement strand
TATAAAATATTTTAGCGGATTGAAAATCCATATAGTAGTGAAAGGTAGGATTGCAAATCCTACCTGACGCGCCACCTTTATTTTGTTTTTACAATAATTTACATCCCAATGGACGAACTAACGTGCCACCTTTTGCTTGTTTTCAATAAACTATATCCTATTGGACGGGGTAGATATACAGTCAAAAATCAAAAACAGGTATTATTATGTTGGCGAAGGTTTACACTACCACTCCATGTAGCCTTCAAGTTTTGCGCTGTTCTCCGTAAAAATAGAAATTGCGCATCGTTGTTTTGCACCAACGGCTAGCGTAGCACGCTCAGCTTTGTCGCTTTGCTTGCAAAGAATTACTCTCCTTTGTTGTGAGTAGTTCTTGCCTGCTTGCATACAAGGTTTGCTTAATCTTATTTTTTTCGGATTATTGTAAGTCCATCACGCAGCGGAAGCATTACTTTTTCTATGCGGTCGTCGGTTGCAATTAGGCTGTTGAAGTGTTGAATTTCGATGGTTTGTCGGTCGTTTTCGTCGGCAGTTTTTAGCACTTTGCCATCCCATAAGGTGTTGTCGGCCAATATAAAACCACCTGTTTTGAGTTTGGGTAAAATGGCTTCGTAATAAGCAGTGTATTCACGTTTGTCGGCATCGATAAATACTAAATCGAATGTACAATCGAGCGTTTCAATTACTTTTAGTGCCTCGCCTATATGGAGTTTAATTTTACTTCCGTGCTCTACACTTTTAAAATTCGCCAAAATAAAATCTTCTAATTCGTCATCGCATTCAATGGTGTGCAAAACGCCATTATCGGGTAAGGATTCGGCCATGCAAAGTGCTGAGTAGCCTGTAAATGTACCTAGTTCTAAAATGCATTTTGGTTGAATCATGTTGCAAAACATTGCCAAAACTCGTCCTTGTAAATGTCCCGAAAGCATGCGTGGATTAATCATGCGCAGATGGGTTGCACGGTTTATTCTTGCCAAGTATTCCGGCTCTTTGTCGGTACAGGCCAGTATGTAATCGTCCAGTGTCATGTATTATTTGTAAATAAGTGTGCTGAACTTGGTAGGGTCAAAAATCTCTTGCGCTATCTCCTGTAATTGTTCGGCGCTTATAGCATGAATCATTTCGCGAACTTTTTCCAATTCGTCAACCTTTCCGTATCGCAGAAAGCTTTTGCCGAGACTCAATGCTAAATTTTCTTTGTTTTCCGAAGCTATAGCCATTTGACCCATAAGCTGCAATTTGTATTTTTTGAGAGCTGATTCGCTAATTTTTTGTGTGCGAAGTTTTTCTAATTCGTTGTAAACCAATTGCTCGCAACGCGCAGCGTTGTCGGGGTCACAGCCAAAGTAAATAGTCCACATGCCGGTATCGGTAAATGGCTGGAAGCTTGATTCTACATTGTACACCAATCCATGTTTTTCGCGAAGCGAAAGATTGAGTAAACTATTCATGCCTGGTCCACCTAATATGTTATTGAGGAGGTATAATCCCATTCGTTTTGGATTATACAAATTGTAGGCAATATTCCCAAGCATAAAATGCACTTGGTGTGTATTTTTTTCAATGGTCTTACGTGCCGGTTTGTATGCTCCTGGAGCTATGCGGACTTGTTTCTCTGTTTGAGAATTTGTGGTTTCCAGGTGCTTTTTTGCCCAACGCTTCAGTTGTTCCCAATTTAAATTTCCACTAACAAAAAGAACCATTTCGGCAGGTATATAGTTGCGGTGTGTAAAATCAACTGATTTTTCGGTGGTTAATTTTTCGAGAATTTGTGGACTTCCAAGTATATTATGAGCCAAATTGTGACCTTGGAATAGTAACTCTTCAAAATCGTCGTAAATAAGTTCGGACGGACTATCGTTGTACGATTGAATTTCGTCGATAATAATTACCACCTCTTTTTCGATTTCTTTTTGCGGAAAAACAGAATGAAGGGTTATATCGGCCAACAATTCAATGGCACGTTCGGTATATTCGTTGAGTACGGTAGCAAAAACAACTGTTTCTTCCTTGGAAGTGAACGCATTTAATTCACCACCAACATGTTCCAATCTATTGATAATGTGTCCCGAGCGGCGTTTGGAAGTGCCTTTAAAAAGCATGTGCTCAATAAAATGAGCCATGCCTTGTTCGTTCTCAGCTTCGTCGCGCGAACCCGTGTTAATGACTATACCACAGTAGGTTACAGCACAATTATCAGGTTTGAAAATAACTCTCAAACCGTTTGATAAGATATGTGTTGAGTACGTTGGTTTTTGTTGGGAAATTGACATGTGTTGTTTTTTATTTTGCTTTTGCTAAAACTTCCACCGCTTTAAGTACGGTGCTATCATCTTTGTAAAAAAGCGGATAAAAACCTTCGTCGCCCAACACATTTCGGGTTATGTATGATGTGATTTGAGTTTCAATTAATTTTCTGGAAATGTTAATCTGTTTTGGGTTTGGAGCAAGTCCTTTTTGGGCTGCAAAAGCCGTAAACTCATTTAGTAATGCTTGTTTGCTTAAGTGTACATTCATTGCTTGCCATGTTTTAAATGAATTCAACATTTTTCGGTTCGCATCGGTATACTTAAATGCAAATTGATATAAATAACCGTAGTTTAAAGCTTGATTTAGGTATGGTGTGTATGCTGTGGTATCGCGTGCAACAAAAATATCGGGCATAATGCCACCTCCGCCATATACAGTTCTACCTTTCAAGGTTTTATATTTTTTTGTTTTAGCCTCTTTTATGCTGTCTTTGCTGTCGAACTCGCCATGCAAATAACGGTTCATAATATCATTTTCGTAGTCTTCTGCTTTTCCTTTTACGTAGGGTTTTTGAATGCTACGTCCCGAAGGAGTATAATAACGAGCTACGGTAAGTCGGAGTGCCGACCCATCGGATAATTCGTATTGCTGCTGTACCAAACCTTTACCAAACGAACGCCGTCCAATAATTGTTCCTCGGTCATTGTCTTGAATTGCACCAGCAAAAATTTCGCTAGCCGATGCCGAAAACTCGTCGATTAATACAATAACAGGAGCATTTATGCAACTTCCTTTTCCATCAGCATTTGCTTCAAATCGTTTGTAAGCTTTACCTTCGGAATAAACAATTAATTGTCCTTTGGCTAAAAATTCGTTTATCATATTTATGGCCTGATCCATAAGTCCGCCACTATTCTCACGCAAGTCAATAATGTACTTTTTAGCACCTTTAGCGCGCAGATTTGCAATGGCATTCAAAAATTCGGTATAAGTAGTTTCGGCAAATTTATTTACCTTAATAAAACCAACTCCAGGAGTTATTATATAGGCTATATCAACCGAATTTACAGGAATTTTACCACGTGTTACCGTGTAT
>CAIWIS010000359.1 GCA_903912795.1 uncultured Bacteroidales bacterium | reverse complement strand
GCTGTTATCAAAGAATTTGCTTCGCGCTTAAACGATTCAGGTGGTGGTTTGGTAATGTTCCTAGTCGAATTGGTATTCTTGTTATTGGTTATTGCTGCTTCTATTCTGTTAGTTCAGGGTACGCGCAAAATTCCAGTACAATATGCTAAACGTGTAGTTGGAAACAAACAATATGGTGGTGTACGTCAGTATATTCCTTTAAAAGTGAATGCTGCAGGTGTTATGCCTATCATTTTCGCTCAAGCTATTATGTTTATACCTGTTACATTAGCTGGTTTTGCTCACTCCGAAACTATCAGTAGTTTTGTTGGTGCATTTATGAATAATACCGGTTTTTGGTACAACTTTGTTTTTGCATTAATGATTATTGCTTTTACGTATTTCTATACAGCAATTACTATTAATCCAACACAAATGGCCGAGGAAATGAAACGTAATAATGGTTTTATACCAGGTATTAAACCAGGAAAACGGACTGCTGAATATCTTGATGATGTTATGTCGCGTATTACACTGCCAGGATCTATGTTCCTTGCATTGGTAGCAATTATGCCAGCATTTGCATCTTTACTTGGTATTAATCAGGAATTTGCTCAGTTTTTTGGTGGTACATCGTTGTTGATTTTGGTAGGTGTGGTGCTTGATACACTGCAACAAATAGAAAGTCACTTATTGATGCGTCATTACGATGGACTAATGAAATCGGGACGAATTAAAGGTCGTACTGGCGGAGCTTCGGCTTACTAATAATTGAAAAGCATGATTTATTTGAAATCTGACGAGGAAATTGAATTGCTTCGTATCAGTAATCAGATAGTAGCTAAAACATTAGCTGAAATTGCAAAAATAATTGCACCGGGTGTTACTACCGAAGACTTGAACAAGCTTGCTGATACATATATCAGAGACAATGGAGCAGTTCCTGGTTTTTTGGGATATCATAATTTTCCGAAGTCAATATGTACCTCGGTTAACGATGAAGTAGTACACGGAATTCCTTCGGCCAAAGTAGTATTGCAGGAAGGCGATATAGTTTCGGTAGATTGTGGAGTGTATAAAAATGGATTTCATGGCGATTCGGCTTACACCTTTTGTGTAGGCAATGTAAAGCCCGAAATTGTTGATTTACTTCGCACGACCAAAGAATCGCTTTACAAAGGTATTGAACAGGCACAAGAAGGAAAACGATTGGGAGATGTAGGATATGCCATACAAGATTACTGCGAACAAAGAGGTTACTCGGTAGTTCGCGAAATGATTGGACATGGCGTAGGACGAAATTTACACGAAGCGCCCGAAGTTCCAAATTATGGACGACGTGGAAATGGTGTAATGCTGAAATCAGGAATGACAATTGCCATTGAACCTATGATTAACATGGGAAAAAGGCAACTAACGTTCGAAAAAGATGGTTGGACAACACGTACAATTGATCGTAAAATTTCAGCACATTTCGAACATTCCATAGCAATAAGGCGTGGTAAAGCGGATATATTATCAAGTTTCGAATATATAGAACAAGTATTAGGCAACAAAGCACTGTAATTTATGGCCAAGCAAGCAGCAATTGAACAGGACGGAACTATTATTGAAGCATTATCAAATGCTATGTTTCGTGTCGAACTGGAAAACGGTCACGTTATAACAGCTCATATCTCAGGTAAAATGCGTATGCATTATATTAAAATTTTACCTGGCGATAGAGTAAAAGTTGAAATGTCGCCCTACGATTTATCGAAAGGCCGCATATCGTTCCGTTATAAATAAAATTGATAATTAACAATTAATAATTAATAATTTCCAATTAATAATTAATAATTAATTTGATATTCACATAAGAAGAAAAACAAATTAAATATCTTCAGAATATGAAAGTAAGAGCATCGGTAAAAAAGCGCACCGACGATTGTAAAATCGTTCGCCGTAAAGGTCGCTTATACGTTATTAACAAAAAAAATCCCAAGTACAAACAACGTCAGGGATAAATAAAAATTTTATAAGCAAAATAAATTAAGTTTATGGCTATAAGAATTGTAGGAGTAGATTTACCCCAGAACAAACGTGGGGAAGTTGGATTGACTTATATCTACGGAATAGGTCGCAGTAATGCAAAAAAGATTTTAGAAGACGCTGGTGTTGACATCAACATCAAAGTAAAAGATTGGACTGACGACCAGGCAGCTAAAATCCGCGAAATCATTGGCGCCGGATACAAAGTAGAGGGTGATCTTCGTTCGGAAGTACAACTAAACATCAAACGCTTGATGGATATTGGTTGTTACCGTGGAGTTCGTCATCGTATCGGTCTCCCATTGAGAGGACAAAGTACGAAAAACAATGCTCGTACTCGTAAAGGTAAAAAGAAAACAGTTGCAAACAAGAAAAAAGCAACTAAATAAGGTTTAACTGTTAGCGAATTTTAGAAAAGCTAAAAAAATTATTTAACTAATATGGCAAAGAAAACAGTTGCAGCCAAGAAAAGAATTGTTAAAGTTGATGGTGCAGGTCAATTACATGTACACTCATCGTTTAACAATATCATTGTAACCCTTACAAATGGCAGCGGTCAGGTAATATCATGGTCGTCGGCAGGTAAAATGGGTTTCCGTGGCTCAAAGAAAAACACCCCTTATGCTGCTCAGATGGCAGCTCAGGATTGTTCGAAAGTTGCATTCGATTTAGGATTGCGCAAAGTGAAAGCTTACGTTAAAGGTCCGGGTAATGGTCGTGAATCTGCAATTCGTACTGTACATGGTGCAGGTATCGAAGTGATTGAGATTGTTGACGTTACACCACTTCCACACAATGGCTGTCGTCCTCCAAAACGCAGACGCGTTTAATTTGAAGATTATTTAATTTGATAATTCGAAGATTCGAAGATTTGAAGATTTGATAATTAACAAGATTTGTTTGTACTAAGTAGTTGTCTCGGTTTATGATTGCAGTATTTAACCTCTCAGCAGTCGCGGCAAAAATCGGTATGTACGAAGTGGAATGACAAATCATTTTATAATAAATAAAAAAATAAAAGAAAAATGGCAAGATATATTGGACCAAAGTCAAAAATTGCCCGTAAGCTAGGTGAAGCTATTTTCGGACCTGATAAAGTGTTAGCGAAAAAGAATTATCCTCCTGGACAACACGGACAAAACCGACGCAAAAAAACGTCGGAATATGGTATACAGTTACGCGAAAAGCAAAAAGCCAAATATACTTATGGTGTATTGGAAAAACAATTCCGTAATATGTACGAAAAAGCGCAACGTACCAAAGGTGTTACCGGTGAGGTATTGTTGCAATTACTCGAATCACGTCTCGACAATATCGTGTATCGTTTAGGTTTTGCACCTACACGTTCAGGTGCTCGTCAGTTGGTGAGCCATAAACACATTACTGTTAATGGTAAAGTAGTGAACATTGCATCGTATCATGTTCGTCCAGGACAAGTTATTGCAGTTCGCGAAAAAGATAAATCGATGGAAGTAATAGCTGCATCGTTAAACGGATTCAACCATACAAAATATCCTTGGATTGAGTTTAATGCTGCTTCATTATCAGGTGTTTATTTACATATCCCTGAACGCGAAGATATTCCAGAAAATATCAAAGAACAATTAATCGTTGAGTTGTACTCTAAATAATACGTAAAACCATGGCTATATTAGCATTTCAAAAACCTGAAAAGGTTATCATGTTGGAGGCTGACGCGTTTCAAGGTAAATTTGAATTCCGTCCTCTTGAACCAGGTTACGGTATTACTATTGGTAATGCTTTACGCCGTATTCTTTTGTCTTCATTAGAAGGTTTTGCCATTACATCGATAAAAATAGCCGGTGTTGATCATGAGTATTCAACTATACCTGGTGTTATTGATGATGTTACCAATATTATTCTTAATCTGAAACAAGTTCGTTTCAAACAGATTGTCGAAGATGTTGATAGCGAAAAGGTAACTATTAATGTATCCGGAGTAAGTGAGTTTAAAGCGGGTGATATAGGTAAGTATTTCTCAGGATTCGAGGTGTTGAACCCCGGATTGGTGATTTGCGAACTTGATCCTTCGGCTAATTTCCAAATTGACATTGCTGTTAACAAAGGACGTGGGTATACTCCGGCCGAAGATAACAAAGTGTCGAACGGCGAAGCTGGAATCATACCTATTGATGCCATTTTTACACCCATACGCAATGTAAAGTATACAATTGAAAACTTCCGTGTGGAGCAGGTTACCGACTACGAAAAATTGGTTATCGATATCAACACCGATGGTTCAATTCATCCAAAAGATGCCTTGAAAGAAGCTGCCAAAATTTTAATTCATCACTTTATGCTTTTCAGCGACGAAAAAATTTCGTTGGAAATAGTTGAAGGGGAAGAAAGCAGCGAATTCGATGAGGAAATACTGCACATGCGTCAGTTGCTGAAAACCAAATTGACCGATTTGGAACTTTCGGTACGTGCATTGAACTGTCTTAAGGCTGCCGATGTTGAAACATTAGGCGAATTGGCAGGTTTCCATAAACACGATTTGCTAAAATTCCGCAACTTTGGTAAAAAATCGCTTACCGAATTGGACGAAAAGCTCGAAAGCCTTAATCTGTCGTTCGGAATGGATCTTGCAAAGTATAAATTAGATAAAGAGTAAAGAAATGAGACATAATAAAAAATTCAACCATTTAGGCCGTAAAACGGCTCACAGAAAGGCAATGTTGTCCAATATGGCTATCTCTCTGATTGAACATAAGAGAATAGCTACAACCCTTGCTAAAGCCAAAGCGCTAAGAGTATATGTGGAGCCATTGCTTAACAAAGCAAAAGACGATTCTACGCATTCGCGCCGTTTAGTTTTTGCTAATTTACAAAACAAAGAAGCAGTTACTGAATTGTTTCAGAATATATCGTTGAAAATTGCTGACCGTCCGGGTGGTTATACACGTATTTTACGTACAGGTTTCCGTTTGGGTGATAATGCCGAAATGTGTATTATCGAGTTGGTAGATTACAACGAAAACATGTTGAAAGAAAAAGCAACTAAAAAAGCCGCCCGCACACGTCG
>CAIWIS010000358.1 GCA_903912795.1 uncultured Bacteroidales bacterium | reverse complement strand
CTTTATCATCAATTTCTAAATCAAAATTATCAATGGTAATTTCTTGCTTTGAAGCATTTGCCATGATAAACATTGGTATGGTTCGGGTAAAAGAGCGAAGCCTGTCTCTAATTTCATCTTCTTTGGTTTTTTGTGCTTTTTCTACAATTTCTTCTTCTTTTTGAGCAACCTTATTTTGAACAAAATCGACTTCAATCGTATCAATTAATTTTTGTTTTAGTGCAGCGCTGTCTTTTATGTCCGAATTGTTATATTCTTCAGCAATTTGTTTTATTTTTTCCTGAATTTGTTTTGTTACCTCATTGGTTTCTGCTTGGGTAGTTTTATATACTTCTTTGTATTTTGCAATGAGTGGTTCTGCTACTTGAGTAACATTCTCGACTAATTCTTCTGCCGAAATTTGTTCATCATACTGTTTTAATAAATTATCAACAACTCGTTCGGTATTGGTTTTAAATATTTTCTCGCCAAGAATAATCTGTGAGTTTTCGTTTATCTTAGTAATTTTATTATCACTTACTTTTCGTGCATCGTCTATGTCAAGGGTATTAGTAGGTTTCTGAACACGTTTATTTTTCTCCACCTGCATTTTATCCAATATATCCTCCACTTCTTTGGGGAAATTGAAAACACCTTTCAAGCTATCATTAAATAAAAGGTTGGTCATAAAACGAGCATTGACAATTTCGGATGCTGCTAATGCATTTGGGAAAGTAAGCACCTTATTGGCATCTAGTTCAACCATTTCACCATTAACATCCTCTGATATTACCGGAAAAAAGTTCAGCAATTCACCAATATTCGCTTCTCGGTCTTTTTCGGTAATTTCACCTTGTACTGCTTTTGGGTTCAATCCATTAGCAAATTGGTCATAGATTTCGAGCACTCGAGTTGGTGCAAAATCAAACAAATAGGCAGATTTTTTCGCGAATAACTCACCATTTCTAATTTCTTTGTATGGATTTTGAGCTCTAAAAGCAGCCTGCATATATAAGGAAGGCGTTTTGATGTCCGTAAGCATTAAAACTGCTGTCCATTCTTTAATGGTAACTCCGGTTGTCAACTGTCCACACGAAAGCGTAATGGTCTTATCGTTTTCTCGAATTGCTTTTTTTACTTTTTCAAAGGATTTTTCGTTCCCTTTAATATCGTTTTCCTCTTCTTCAAAACTTCTACCATCACCAGCAGCAACAATTATTTCGTAATCTTTGAATATTGAATCCCTTTTAAGGAGTTGTTCCAGTGCTTTTACAGAATCAACCCGATTGCCAACATACCAAAACGTATGTTTTAGTTCTTCTCTTAGTTCTGGTGTTGAAAATGGGTATTTTTTATTTGTTGTAAGATTTGTCAAAAACTCCTTAACATCATTTTCTCGTACAAACTTTTTATCTTTTGCTCTAAAAAACTCATTTAAATCAAAAGCATAATCAAAGTTTTCATTTTCAATATTAATCCCCTCATTTACTTTATCTGTAATCATTTGAGAAATACGATAAGTAAACAACTTTAGGTCAGGCATATCTGTGTGTTCACCTGATTCGCCTTCTTCAAATTCTACTTGCTTAATTTTTTGCTCATCCAAATACGTCCAGTTATAAATGGCTTCTTTTGGAAATTTTTCGTTTGCTAAGGCTTTGAATGGAGTGCCTGAAAGATGGAGGGTATGTTTACGCTTAATCATATCAAAAGCAGCATCTGTTCTTCCGGTGTCAATTCCCTCATGTGCTTCGTCAATAATTAACAAATCCCATTCTAAATCCGCTACCCAGCGTAATTTATCGAAATTACCTCCAAAGTATTTTGACCCCTTCAGGTCCTGTAAAGAAAGGAATGTAAATTGTGGCTTAATGGGCTTGGTTGAAATATGCTGCTCTATTGTAATTGTTGGTCTATTATTTAAGGATGATGTCTCTGAAATAAATGCAAAACCATCGATAAACTTTTCATAATCATCAAACCAAGAATTGGCAATTGCAGGTCTATTGGTTACGATTAGCACTTTTTTCGCCTCTAATCGCTTAGCTAAATCATAGCTGGCTAATGTTTTACCAAAACGTGGTTTGGCATTCCAAAGAAATTCTCCTTTTTCGTTTTTCTCAAAATATTCTTTCGCTTTTTTTACTGCCTCTTCTTGCTCAAAGCGCAATTTATATTCAATTTTCTTACTTTCGTTTTGTAGGGCTGAAAATCCTTCTTTACGAAATAAATCGAACAAGTTTTTTGATTTGTGAGGTTCTCCGTTGAAATAAAACCATTCTTCACCCAAATTATTTCT
>CAIWIS010000357.1 GCA_903912795.1 uncultured Bacteroidales bacterium | reverse complement strand
GCGGCAAAAATTAATGTTATAACTGCCCCTATATCCCCTAAAGGGGACTTGAAGTTACAATTGATTTGTGAAATTATTATTTTTTACAAATGCGACATTATTTATTTCCTATTACTTATTCCACTAAATAGCTGTTTTTTTGATAGAATTGTAATGGAATTTGTATTGAACTAGAACCAATGAATGTAATAATTGTTCAACTCAAAGTCAAAATAACGCCTTATTTTTAAACAATTAGAATGCGGTTCTGTTTATAAACACAATAGATTGACATTATGCATATACCTGAATTAAAACAATACCTGGACCAAAAAGTTATACTTTACAACCAGCCAGCCTATATTTATTCCGACCCCATACAAATTCCACATCGGTATTTCAGAAAAGAGGACATTGAAATAGCTGCGTTTTTAACCGCCACCATTGCTTGGGGCCAACGTAAAAGTATTATTAAAAATGCTTCGTTTCTGATGGATTTAATGGAAAACACACCTTATGATTTTGTGATGCATGCTTCGGACGGTGAGCTTCAAAACCTACAACAGTTTGTACACCGCACATTTAACGGGTTGGATTGCGAGTTCTTTATACGTTCGTTACGAAACATATACCTCAACAAAGGTGGACTCGAAAAAGTATTTACAGATGGCTATATGCTTGATAATACGGTATATTCTGCCCTCAACCATTTCCGTGCAGCGTTTTTAGCTATTGACCACACCAAGCATGTTGAGAAACACATTTCGGATGTCAATTCAAATTCGGCAGCTAAACGCCTGAATATGATGCTTCGCTGGTTGGTTCGCTCCGATGATGGCGGTGTAGATTTTGGAATTTGGAAGAACATACCCATGTCGGCACTTATGATGCCCTTAGATGTACACGTAGGCAATGTAGGACGTGCATTGGGTTTATTAAACCGGAAGCAAAACGATTGGAAAGCACTGGAAGAACTTATGAATGTACTCCGAATGTACGACAAAAACGACCCCGTAAAATATGATTATGCGCTGTTTGGAATAGGTGTTTTTGAAAACAAAAAATCGGCATTACTTTAAGTTTTGTCTATTTTTTTTATTTCTTATTTATCAAATTCATAAACTCCTCGCGGGTTTTGGCTTGCTGAAAAACGCCTGAAAAATCGGAAGTGGTAGTAATGGAATGTTGCTTCTGTACTCCTCGCATTTGCATACACAGGTGTTGCGCCTCAATAACAACCATTACACCCATGGGATTTAAAGTTTGCTGAATGCATTCTTTGATTTGAGTGGTAAGGCGTTCTTGCACTTGTAAGCGGCGTGCAAACACATCCACTATACGAGCAACTTTACTCAAACCGGTAATTTTATGATTGGGTATGTAGGCTACATGCGCTTTTCCAAAAAATGGTAGCATGTGATGCTCACACATGGAGTAAAAATCTATGTCTTTTACAATTACCATTTGTCGGTAATCCTCTGTAAACATAGCCGACTGAATGATTTGTTCGGGTACTTGTTCGTAGCCTTGCACCAAAAATTGCATAGCCTTGGCAACACGCTCGGGTGTTTTAATCAAACCTTCGCGTTCGGCATCTTCGCCGAGTAACTTCAGAATTTCTTTGTAATGAAAAGCAATTTTTTCCGTTTTTTCATCGTCGAACGGAACGGGTTTATTTATATCAAAATCCATGTGTGTAGTTAATAATTAATCTTTTCCTTTACGGTATAAATAGCATTTTTTAATTGTGGAAAAGCTTCAATTAATTGTGGTCTAAAGGCTTGAGCATCGGCGGTAGTTTTAAAATCGCCAACACGCACTTTCCAAAAGGGTGAAGTATAACTCACATAAACACCCAATTCGGGAAAAACCGAACGAATTTCTTTTTCCACCTTAAAAGCCTCAGCCTTAGCAGTTTTTTGCACATTGCTCGAAAAAACCTGAATACGGAAACCTTGCCCGGTACCCGATTTTACAACATGTAAAGCTTTTCTATCGGCCATAGAGGCATCAATACGAGCATCTTGAAATACTTTAACCGTGGAACCTGAAACAGAATCGGGCTGAGCAAGCGCTTTCATAAAGCCTGAACTCGATTTAGTAGAGTCCTGCGCTTGTAAACCTGCTGATAATATGATAAATAGAGCTAGAAAGATATTTCTCATGTTGACTATTTTTTTAGAGCTGCAAAGGTATAAAAATGTTCGTGTTAATCTGTTCTATTTCTGAAAATACTTTTCTAATGGCGTCCTTTAGAGAAATGTAAAAAAAATATATAACATTTTCTCAAAGACGAAAGTAGCTTCACATCCCCTTTAGGGGCTTGGGGCTGCAAGAAATTTAACTTTAACTGCCCCTAAATCCCCTAAAGGGGACTTGAAGCTAGAACTGAATTTTATAAATTAACTTTGACAATTACGACATTAATACATTTCATTTACTTTATACCAAAAAACCACCTGTAATAAAACAATTTTCAAATTCAGGAAATTCATTAGGCTCCTTTTTAAATATCCCATAAACGGATGACCCAGAACCCGACATGGAAGCGTAAATCGCACCTGCATCGTATAATTTGGCTTTTATGTCGGCAATTTCAGGATACTTAGCAAAAACAGATATTTCAAAATCGTTTTTGATAACATCTTTCCACTGTTCAATAGGTAGTTTTACCGATTCCTTTAACGAATAAACAGGTTTTTGAGGCACCACCAACGAGTATGCTTCGGGAGTGGATACATGAATATCGGGCTTAACCAATACCAAAAAATAATCCTTTAAAGTCACATCTGTTTCCGAAAATTCGTTTCCAATACCCGTAGCAAAAACGGGTTTGTTCTGTATAAAAAACGGACAATCGGCTCCAATATACGAAGCAATGCGTTCCAATTCAGGCACATCAATATTCAGACCAAAAAGATCATTGAGTGCTTTGAGCATAAAAGCAGCATCGGCCGACCCGCCACCAAGTCCTGCACCAAATGGAATTTGTTTTACCAAACTAATATCTACAGGAGGAATGTTGTATGTGTTTTTGAGCAATTTAAATACCCTGATTATCAAATTATTCTCAGGCTCACCATCAATTTCGATACCCGACGATGAGAAACTATAATCGGAACAAGTATTGGACTGTTCCACATCCAGAATATCACAAAGTCCAATAGGATAAAAAATAGTTTCGATGGTGTGATAACCATCCGGTCGTTTTTCGGTAATATTCAGACCAATATTTATCTTGGCATTGGGATGGACTTGCATTGTATATAGTATTTAAACAATTAGTGGCACAAATATAACACATTTTGTTTACAAATTAGCAAAAAAGTGAATGCCCGAAACTCATTGCTGAATATCGGACATATTTACAGAACCTTAAAAACTAAACGTTTAAACTAAGGTTTCTAATATTAATAAAATTTGAATGCTCTTGTTTTTCGTTCAATTTCGGATGGTGCAGCTTTGTATTTTGCAGCTACTTTTCGCCAGTTCGAAACAGCATTTATCACTTCATCTTTTATTTTGGTTGCACGCTTTTCGGAAATTAAATAGTAAGGAGCGGTATTTAGAAGCAAATCAATATCCAACGAATTGTCTTGCTCGTCGATATTTAGCTTTAATCCCGTTCCGGTTTCATTCGCGTTTATGTCATAAGCGGGCGACAAAGTCCAACCTGCTTCCGTGTAAAGAAATCCGTGATTTCGCAAATGGTCATCAGTATTGGAAACGCAAACTGAAAAAAGTACACGTCGGAAAAGTTCCTCGAGGTTTGCGGTTACATCTGTACATTCAGATTTTATAAACCCAACTAAATCCAAATAACTTACACCACTATCCGCATCATCTCCATCTGTTCGTTGAAGCAGTGTCATAGCCGAAGCAAAATGAATCCGTTTAATATCTTCAGTCCTGTCGAATCGCTGCGATAGGTAAGTGTGATGATTGGAAGCAAGTTTCTTTACAGATGCATTTGGTACTGTTATTTTTGCTTGAATGGCCAATTCGTGCACAATCATTTCCCACAATCCTATATCAATATCATCATTTTTACTCGGAAACTTGGCTATCCATTGCTTCCCGTTTGTATCAACAACATCTGCTTTAGGACGGGCACCACCTAACGATGACCCGGG
>CAIWIS010000356.1 GCA_903912795.1 uncultured Bacteroidales bacterium | reverse complement strand
GTAACAAAAGTAATTTTTGAAGGGAACTTCATTTATGAAATTACTTTATCGAATCCTATACTTATTTCTCAAGTAAGTTCGCATCAAACTAGTGACAAGCTGTTTGTCAAAACAAGATCAAATGAATCATTTATTTTTAGAAACAATACATTCCTGAATGGCAGACGTTACGGTTTGCTATTACAGAACAGTTATGGCTTGATTGAGAATTGCCTTTTCGAAAATTTAAGTAATTGTGGACTCAGAATTGAAAATTTAGTTGATTGGGGGGAAGGTTTTGTTGCAAATAATATTGTTGTTAGAAATAACACTTTTCAAAACTGTGGTTTCGACTTAACTTATATTAATGAACCAATAGCCGCAGCCATCACTTCTCAAATAACAAAGTTAAGTATGCCATGTGCTGTTGGTACAACTTGGTGTGGTTTTAAAACTGCCAGTTGGCAAGGGCTTAGAAATATTACAATTACAAACAATACAATAAATTATAACAAGTCAGGACTTCATCTTGAGAATATTAATAATCTGTTGCTACAAGATAACATTTTGATTCACAATGCTGGAGACATTACAGGAATTGGGCCTGTACCATTTTCTATCAATAATTGTACAGTTAATGATCAATCAACTTTAGGAGTAATCTCAGTAGAAAATTCCATTCTTGAATCAATATTTTATCCCGGTATTGTGAATGATAATATTTATTTTAAAAAAAAAGTATCATCAATTCAGATATATAATATAGCGGGAATGAGTTTGTTAAAAAATAGAGGAAGTTTTGAATTTATTGACTTAACACTTTTGGATCCAGGTATGTATATAATTGATGTTGATGGTAAAACCGGAAAAGTAATAAAGAAGTAATTGCAATTATAAATATTCGCATATTTATAAAAATCAACAATATATTGGATTCCATAGACCAGCTAAAAGCATTTAACAACCTTGATATTAAACATAATAAATTTACAAATAATAATTTAAATTATATCCAGAATGAATACATCCAAAACAAGTATAAAACTAAATTTAAGTTGTTTTATTATCACATTCTCAATGGTTTATTTGTTTTCAATCCATCAACTACAAGCAACTATTGTTTTACCGGCTATATTTAGCGATAACATGGTATTGCAACAAAAAACAATGGCTAATATATGGGGATATGCTGAAATAGGTCAAGCAATTCAAATTAAAACATCGTGGGACAACCAGATTTATTCTACGATAACAGATGTAAACGGAAAATGGAAAACGAAAGTTGCAACGCCGGATGCAAGTAATGTGCCTTATTCTATTGAAATAGTGGGTGATGGTGATGGCAGAGCAAAGAAAACATTAATGAATGTGTTAATTGGAGAAGTTTGGCTGTGTTCAGGTCAATCGAACATGGTCATACCCGTGAACGCTGCTAATAATTCCGGAAATGAAGTTAATGATTCAAATTACCCTAATATAAGGTTTTTTCAGGTTGCTCAGAAAGCTAGTATAACTCCGATAACTGATGTTGCGGCAACATGGAAAAGCCCTGATCCGAGTAATGTGTTAAGTTTGCCTGCAATAGCTTTTTTTTATGCCCGAAACTTGTACAAACATTTTATGATACCAATAGGAATAGTTCATACAGCTTTTGGATCTGCTACTCAGGAAGCCTGGTTGGCTGAAGAGCAGTTTTCGGGTATTGAATATGCAGAGAAAATGTTGTCGGATGCACGAAATGGGTTGTTGCCTCCAAGTACTCTGATGCAACAAGTACCCACTACTTTGTATAATGGTATGTTTAAACCACTTGTGCCATATACTGTTAAAGGTGTTTGCTGGTATCAGGGTGAGAGTAATGTGATGATGCCTTTTGAATACAAAACAATGTTAAATAATTTCATCCATTCCTGGCGAAGTGAATTAGAGCAACCTGCATTACCATTTTTAATGGTTCAATTGGCAGGATACTATTCATATTATAAAAATGGCTGGTCGTTGGTTCAGGAAATGCAGTATGATGCTTCAACAAAGATATCAGGCGTTTCTACCATAATGACATACGATATTGGAGATTCTATTGATATTCATCCCAAAAACAAACAAGATGTAGCGCATAGATTGTTTTTGGCAGCAAGAAAATCTGTTTATAATGAAGATGTTGTTGCTCAGGGGCCAGTGATGGACAAATTTACTGTCAATGGTTCGAAAATACAGATTTCTTTCACGAATATCGGTGGCGGACTCGTAGTAAAAAATAATGCAACTAATATCCGTCATTTTATGCTTGCAGGAAATGATAGGATTTTTTACCCTGCTAATGCAATTTTATTGGATCAGGAATTGGTTCAGGTTGATTGTAGTCAGGTTCAG
>CAIWIS010000355.1 GCA_903912795.1 uncultured Bacteroidales bacterium | reverse complement strand
TCCAAGCATTATACGCAGATATAATTTGCCTGATGGTGGTGCATTAAATCTTAAAATCGTTTTTGCAGCCGATAATACCTGTAAAGTAATTAACACTGCTACCAAATTGGAAATTGGAACTGGAATGTTGAAAGAAAATGGAGATATGTGGGGTGGAAAAACGCGCGATGTAATTTATCTCGATTATGCTTATACAGATGTACCTCGAAACGAAAGACACGAAGTGAAAGATACTATGGTGATACGTGATAGAGGAGTTGGTTTTGAATTGTTTATACCTACTTTAAAACCGTAAAGAAGACCCCAAACCCCTAAACGTATCTGCCCCAAACCCCTAAAGGGGCTTAAGAAGAGGCCATTCGGTACTTATAAAGCTCTTTTATGAGTTGACAAAAAATCAGAGAATCTGTCTTTAAGCCCCTTTAGGGGTTTGGGGCAGATTTTTAAATAAATAATTCAATGTTTCAAAAAAAACTTACAAGTTTAGCTGTATTAATTTTAGCAATCGGGCAAATTTGTGCTCAAGGTGCTACAACTCCTTTTATTACTTACGAAGCTGAAAATGGAGCTTTGGCTGGCGGTGCTGCTATTCTTGCCATGACTGCTTTGCCTTCAGCGCCTACGGTTGAACTTGAATCATCGGGGCGTAAGTGTGTGGAGCTAAATAATACGGGCGAATCTGTTTCGTGGACTACAACCGAAACTGCAAATACCATTGTGGTCCGTGTATCGATTCCCGATGCACCAACTGGCGGTGGAATTACCGATTCCTTAAACCTGTATGTAAATGGTGTATTTCGTCAAACTATTGTTTGTACATCTAAATATTCTTGGGTGTATGGCTTTGAAGCTTTGGTCGACAATAATCCCGCTATTGGAACTCCCAAGCGCTTTTATGATATGTCACGCGCCTTTATTCAGGGTGAACCTATTCAGGCCGGAAGCACAGTTACACTTCGAAAAGAGGCAAATAATACTTCGCCTTATTATCGTATCGATTTTATTTTGCTCGAAAATGTTGGCCCTGCTTTGACACAACCTGCTAATACACTTTCATTAATTAGTTATGGAGCCACACCAAACGATGAAACCGATGATACGCAGGCTTTCAAAAATTGCATTTCGGCATGTCAATCGCAGAAAAAAGGTATGTGGATACCTTCAGGTAATTTTCTAAATGGAGGTTCAATTATAAATGCTACTGGCATCAATATTTACGGAGCAGGAATGTGGTACACCACCAACACGCGCATTATTGGCGGAAGGCATAAATGGAATTTAACTAATTGCACCATACAGGATTTGTCAATTATCAACCCCGAAGTTGGCCGAGAACTAGAACTTGGCCATGATTATGGAATGACCATACAGGGAGCAAAAGGCTGGAGAGTGGAGCGTGTTTGGGCACACCGCTTAGGTGCATGCTTTTGGTGCAGTGGCACTGATGGAATAGTGAAAGATTGCAGGGCAACCGAAAGTTGGGCCGATGGCATTAATTTGAATAATGGACCTAATGTAAATGCTGATTATGCCGGATTACGACTGACTGCTGAAAATAATTATATAGTTGGGGCAGCCGACGATGGCATTGCTATCAACGCTCAAAATGGGGGAGGAGTAGCCGGAAATATGGCTGATACAAAAGTAATTAATAATACTTCGATAGGTGTAATGTGGGCCAATGGTATGCGTATTGCCGGTGGACGGAATACAATTATGCAAAACAACCTGATTACAGATCCTACCTCTAGCAATGGCATTCGTGTTGGAAAATTTGGAACCACTGGCAATCCCTGCGAATCAGCTTTGGTTGCCGATAATTTAATCATTCGAGGTTGTGGTATTCGCACAAGATATGGTCATGGAGGCATTGCCGTATGCGATACAGTTATTGCCACCATACAAAACAATCGAATTATCGACTCGCCGGGTTTAGGAATTGACGTACAGAATTGCGATGCTACTTTTTCGGGGAATATTATTGAAAACCCCGCCTTACAAGGGTTTTTAATTAAATCGGGCTCACGTGGTTCGGGAACTTTCACAGGAAATACTGTAACTAATCTGAAAAGTGGCATGGTAGCTTTCCGAAACGATGCACCATCAACTTTTACCGTAAGCAGTTGGGGGAATAGCTGGCAGCCTACCGGCATTGAAACCAATCAATCCGATAAAATTAATTATTTTATAGATGACAATACATTGTATTTAAAAGGTTTGAATAATGCTTGTAAAGTTGCAATTTTTAATATTTCAGGTCAACTAATAATAAATTCAAAAACATCCGAATCAATAAATATAAGTGCTTTAGATAAAGGGATTTATATTATCCGAATCGAGAATCAAAAACCACAAAGGATTGTAAAAAGATAGAATTTACATCAATAGCCTCTAGCTTTAGCTGGAGGATCACATAAGTATTTGATATCATATTGGCTTTAGCCAAACAAATATAAAAATGCTTTTTCAACAATTAATTATTTGGCTAAAGCCCATTCATTTTAGAAATATATATATCCTCCAGCTAAAGCTGGAGGCAATTCAAGAATCAATATTTATTCAACATCAGAAATAAAACACATTATTTAATATCAATATCATGTTAAAAAAATTATCAAAAAAAATATCTTTTTTATTGATGCTGTTTCTCTCTAATCAATTTCTTTCAGCTCAACAAACAGATTTTAAAACCGACTTTTCAAATGCTATCACTCCTCTTAAAACCATAGGACGTGGTACAAATATTATCGAAAATGGTGTGCTTAAATCAAAAGATGCTTACGCTTGTTTTGGCAATGCTGAATGGAAAAACTATAGCATAAAATTTAAAGCACGTGCGCCAAAAGGAGCAGAGATGGTTCAGATTTGGGCAGGATTCCGCGCGTTAAATCGCTTCGATCGCTACATTGTGGGTATTCGTGGTGGATTGCAAAATAATTTGTATCTCAGCCGAATGGGTTATATGGGAACTGATGAGTTTTTGGGTTTACGTCCGTTACAATTCGAACCAAAAGTAGGAACTTGGTATGATGTGAAAATTGAAGTTGTGGGCAACCGCTTTCGTGTTTTTGTAAATAACGAAACACTACCGTATATCGATGTAGTTGATCCAAATACCGCATTAGTAGCTTCGGGCGAAGTAACCTTGGGTGGAAGCTGGATTGAAACAGAATTTGACGATTTGACGATTACGCCTTTAGCTGATAATTACTTGCGAAATGTAGCTGTTGCTGAATTTTCGAAAACAACAAGTGCAAGCGATAAAGAAAAAAAACGAGTTGCTGAAAGAACAAACTACAAACCAATAGTGATTGGCGACTTTAAAAGTGGACGCACTGAAGTCTCGTTGAATGGACAATGGCTTTTTATGCCCGAACACGAAATGAAAGATGCCAAGGTAGGTTCACAAACTGCATCCGACGATAAAAACTGGCACACCATGAATGTTCCCGGTTTTTGGAATCCAACACGTATTTGGCTTCATGGCGAAACTTTTGGCGAACATGCCAAAGGTGTTTCTGATACATATTTTCAACAAGAAACCGACCGTTGCGCCAATTATACTTTCGATTATTTGGCTACAAAATCGGCATGGTACCGTCAGTGGATAGAACTTCCAGCCAATTTAAAATCGAAACAACTGATATTGAACTTCGATGCAGTTTCCAAAATTGCCGAAGTGTATATCAACGGACAATTGGCAGGTTCGCATATAGGTATGTTTGGCGATTTTACTGTTGATGGTTCTAAGTATTTTAGACCTGGCAAAAACTTGATTGTTGTGCGTGTAGTGCGCGATTTCATAAACAATATTGAAGATGGCGAGAAAGTGGTAGATGTGGCTGTAACAGTGCCTGTTACCAATAATATGCTCAAAGATATTGCACACGGTTTTTATAAAGAAAATCCGGCCGGAATATGGCAACCTGTGAAACTGGTAATTTCAGATATAGTAAAAATCGAAGATGTGTATATCAAACCTACACTTGAAGGTGCTACATTCGAAGTTACACTTAAAAATAACAGCAATAAAGCTTCAAACTACGATTTGGCAACCGAAATTCTTGATAAAGAAACGCTAAGTGTGCTTTATGCAGGTATCTCTTTGAAAAAAATTACGTTGAAAGCTGGTGAAGAACGCAAACTGACTTTTTCGTTGGCAGGTTTAAAACCACGATTATGGTCGCCAAATCACCCGAATCTGTATAATTTCAATTTTAAATTAATTGGGAAAAAACAAGAAATTGA
>CAIWIS010000354.1 GCA_903912795.1 uncultured Bacteroidales bacterium | reverse complement strand
TAATCCCTCCAAGGCTTTCCAGGCACACAAGTCAACCGAACCACGCTGTGCAGTTTTCCAGTCAAGGTCAACTTCAACAACATTGGCTACAATTTCTCTGGTAAAATGTAGATCCGCTTTATAACCAAAACTTTCGGGCTTTGTGCCAGTAATATCATAAGGAGGATAATTCCATGTTTTGCGATAGTCGTAGTAACGCTCTGGACCAGCATTACCTAGTTTCCAAATTAACTGACCAGCGATGGTCTCTTTCGAAATTCCCGGTTGACCATCTCCCGGTTGACCGCCACAGAGCATACCCATATTTTCTCCTCTCCACCAAAGCGTTTGAGGAGCAAGGCCTTTATTTTCCAGATTCATCTTGGCTATCTCTTTTATACCGATAAACCTAATTTTACCCAAGTCCCGTTGATCGGCCAACCAAGACAAAAAACGACGATTGAGAGGGTAGGTTTTCTCGCTGGTGAAATACTGTAAGTCAACAATGATTAAGCGGGTGACGCCAGTCAGACGGGTCAATTCCATCCAATCGTTAACTGTTGCCATCGTTTCAATAGGGTCATCACCCGGTTCTATGCTACGATCCCCCATAATGAGATTCAACGGATCTAACGAACCCTCGTTCCAATGTTCCAGACAAGTGAGCGGATTTCGGTGTTCCATATTCACAATCTGAAACCATTTGTCATCTTTGGGTTGTTCGGGTTTTCTAAAATCTTCATTGCTGGCAAAATAGGGAATGAGTGGCGCTCCGGTATGATTCAACTTCCAACCGCTATCATCACCAACTTCGGGACCACAAAATCCTGTCATGTGGTGAATACCGACTCTTTTGGCAGCTTTCACGAATCCATTACCGGGAGTATAGGTGTCTATAGCATCAAAATTCCGGAATCCTCGCTCTATAGCCATCTGTTTAGCTTTGGTCAACAACTTAAAGCAGGTCTCTTCATCATACGCATGCCAGTTTTTATTCGGATAATTGGCATCAACGTTAGCCGGATAAAACGTAGGTGATACGATATTTCCCCTATCGCTCCATTCATTGATGGCCGCCATGACCTCCGGCTTATTATCCAGATTAACAGAAATATCAGCCGGAATATTAAGCTGTTTCAGGTACTCAAGTTCATTCACAATTCTGTCGCCCGTTTGCGACAGTTGCCCATAGACCAAAACCAATGTAGGCGGAGTCGTCTTGGAAGAAGTCGCTGCTGATGTGCTACCACAAAGTATTATTATAAATCCAATTAGCAGCTTTTTCATATTCGTTTTATTTCTCTGAATTTCAATTTTCAACCTCATTAGTTGTGAATTTTAGTATTTATATTAGCAATAAAGCATGGAAGTAGCTTTTGGACAGTTTTTCACAATCCATCAACTCACATTCAATAAAAAAAATCAAAGGGAATTTTTAAAGGAATATGTATTGGGATTGGCTTAGCGCCAACCCCAATCTCATATTTTTAAATAGGGATAATAGGATCTAATCTTTTACCAATCGAATAGAATATCCTGTTCGTTTGTCGCTGTCCAGTTTGAGTAAATTGGGATAACTGTAATACAAACCCCTACAACTGGCTGTAGAAGAGCTGGCTTCAGTCTTTGTCCACCAATAAGCACCGTAAGTCAGGTTGGTTGGAGTAGTACCCATATAAGGCTGCGCACCTCCACCTTTAGCCGAGAAACCGGAAAGATTATTCAAAACTACCTTCGTGTTACCAACAGCTCCATCTAAGGTTGTTGCCAACCAGTTGGCACTAAATGCCAGGGATTTACCTATGCTATTCGATGTTAAATCTTTGTTGTCGTAATTATATCCGTTGGCAATCAACCAATTTTGCATGGTTGTCCACTCTTCATCGGTAGGTATATGCCAGCCTGCGGGAGCTAATTTTCCGCTATTCACCGCATGCCAATTATACAAATAACCGTAAGTAGTGGAATTGCTA
Source organism: uncultured Bacteroidales bacterium (assembly GCA_903912795.1). GTDB lineage: Bacteria > Bacteroidota > Bacteroidia > Bacteroidales > Paludibacteraceae > Paludibacter. The sequence continues at coordinate 443 of CAIWIS010000354.1, read as the reverse complement.
GCAGTAAAATTATAAGCACAATAAGCAGCCGTATCCGCCATATTCTTCCATTCAGTTCCATTTTTGGGGTTTCTAATTGCCGTACTGTCATTCAGCTTTGTTACGCGTAAGTTTTCGACAGACCAAACCTGATTTCCTATATTAACACCATGATAGGTCACACTACCTATTAAAAAGGTTTCCAACAAGGTTACGGTATATATATTGGTCGTTGTAATCCCATTGGTGGTAGTAGAGATAGGAAAAACAACCTTACTATTTACAACAGGAATTTCCTGACCGTCCACTACACCTGTAGCTCCGGTTGATAAAGTAATCTGATTTACTAAAACAGTTTTCGGTATACTTACATTTAAAGCTAAATTGATAGTTGTATCTGATTTCAGTGTCGTCCCTGTTTTAAATCTAATGACATAGTCAGTTGTATTCACTTTCATACTCAG
>CAIWIS010000353.1 GCA_903912795.1 uncultured Bacteroidales bacterium | reverse complement strand
TAATCCGGTTTCGAAGTTCTCCGCGCAAACTTTGATTTTCGGCACGTAGTAGTTCCATTTCCTCCGCATATTCCTGTCTTCGACGCATGGTACGCCCAATCATCGAACCTACAATTTTCAGGAATCGAGTGTCGTAATCGTACGAAAAAACAGCATTGTACACTTTATGAAAACTAAGCGATCCGATTATCTCGTCTTTGTACCTCACTGGTGTACAAATGAATGATACATCCGAACCATTAATCTGTGTTGGAGCTTTCGTCAGATTTAAGAACTCCTTCGAATCAGCAATTTTTTTGATTAATACCGTTTCGCCGGAGTTAATAACTTTTCCTATTATCCCCTTTCCAACTTTATAAACTGCATTTTTTCGTTCAGTTGAACTTAATCCAAACGAACCTTCAATCAATATTTCAGCGCTTTCTCTGTTAACTAATGTAACTATTAATCGTTCGGCGCTTAAATGTTCGGCAAGCAATTTTATTACGTCATCTAAATCAATATCTTTGTTGCTTAACAAATAGCTGATTTCGAGCAATACCTCCAATTCTCTAGCGCCGTAACACTCTGGAGAATTAAATTTACAAAATGTATTCATTATAACTATATGTGTATTAAAATGATACAATAATACCTATATTAAAAAACTAATGATACAAATATACGAATAATAGCATTAAAAAGACATATAATATTGATTGAAATTTATAAAATAAAAATACATTATTATAATGCTCAGATTTAACAACAATTAGTATTGAAATGTAACCCAAGAGCACGAATTAAATTCAATTTGTAAGCAAAAATCAAACACTATACTAGCAAATAAAATACTGAATTAAAATTTCTGATAAATTACTGTAATTCTATTTGCATAAAACGGGATTTCTTGAAAAAAAATTGTTATTTTGCAATCTATTTTAAAACAAAATTAAATACGTGAAAAAACCCAACAAACGAAAAATTATTAATGATCCTGTTTTTGGATTTATAAATATCCCAAGCGAATTTTTATACGATTTAATTCAACATCCATATTTTCAGAGATTACACAGAATCAAACAGTTAGGTTTGTCGTCGTATGTGTATCCGGGTGCGCAACACACACGCATGCAACATTCGTTGGGTGCAATGCATCTTATGGGCGAAGCCATTACACAACTTCGTCAGCAAGGGCATGATATTTCGTCGGCCGAAGCGGAAGCTGTGCGTGCTTGCATCTTGTTACACGATATTGGTCACGGACCATTTTCGCATGCATTGGAACATAGTTTGGTAAATGACATCAGTCACGAAGAAATTTCGCTTTTGCTTATGCAAAGCTTAAATGTAGCATTCGAAAATAAACTTGACCTTGCCATTGACATATTTAAAGGAAGTTATCCAAAGAGGTTTCTTCACCAACTTGTTTCGGGTCAATTGGATATGGACCGACTTGATTATTTAAGTCGGGATAGTTTTTTTTCGGGTGTAAGTGAAGGGATTATTGGTGCAGCTCGAATTATTAAGATGCTAAATTTGCACGATGATGAGCTTGTGGTAGATATTAAAGGTATTTATTCTATCGAAAAATTTTTAGTTGCACGCCGATTGATGTATTGGCAGGTATATTTACATAAAACTTCTGTAGCTGCCGAAAAAATGCTTGTAAATATCCTTAAAAGAGCCAAAGAGTTGGCATTGCAAGGTGAAATTTTATTTGCAACACCTGCATTAAATTATTTTTTATACAATACAATTAGTAAGAATTCGTTTATAAATTCGGATGAAGCTTTAACGCATTTTGTAATGCTCGATGATTCGGATTTGATTAGTGCTATAAAAGTTTGGTCAAATCATTCCGACAAGGTTTTATCTATTTTGTGTAGGGATTTTACAAATAGGAAATTATTTAAAGTAGATGTAAATACTGCCTCTGTAACAAGCGAAGTTTATAATGAATATTTGCACCAATATATGCAGTATTTTGATATTAGTAAGCATGAAGCATCCTATTTTTTAGGTGATGAAATAGTAAGTACTGATACCTATTCGGCTGAGGATGATAATATTAATATATTATTGAAAGATGGTACAGTGAAAGATATTGCCGATGTGTCTGATATGTTGAATATACAGGTACTTACAAAAAAGGTTGAAAAGTATTTTTTCTGTCATTATAAAATTTAATATAACATAATAGCGTATTAATCAACTCAATAATTTGATTATAAAAAACTTAGATATATATTGTTTCTGTTAGTTTCAACGTTCATAAACTGAATTAAGGTCAAATAACCAAAAATTGGATTTTGTTTTGTACCTTTGCACCCAAAATTTTTTTTACTATGGAGTTTACTGCTCAACAAATTGCTGATTTTCTGAAAGGAACTATTGATGGAGATTCAAAGGTAAAAGTAAGTGATTTTTCGAAAATTGAAGAAGGTAAGCCTGGAACATTGAGTTTTTTGGCTAACCCCAAATATAGTCAGTATATTTATGATTGTAATGCGAGTATTATTCTGGTAAATAAAGATTTTAATGCTGAACGCGAAGTAAAGGCAACACTTATTAGGGTTGATAATGCGTATGAATCGTTGGCATTTTTGATGTCGGTTGTTGAACAGTCCAAACCAAAAAAAACAGGTATTTCATCGCGCTCTGAAATATCGGAGGATGTTGAAATTGGCGATAATGCATATATAGCAGCATTTGTATACATTGCTCCCGGAGTGAAAATTGGTAATAATGCCTATATTCATTCGCATTGCAGTATCGAAGAAGGTACTCAAATTGGTGATAATGTAGTATTGCATGCCAATGTAAATATTTACAAAAACTGTGTATTGGGTAACAATTGTATTATTCATTCGGGCGTAAGTATTGGTGCCGATGGATTTGGTTTTGCACCTGCAGAGGATGGTGTTTATAAAAAAATACCTCAATTGGGTAATGTAGTTATTGAAGATGATGTAGAAATTGGTGCAAATACTACTATTGATAGAGCAACATTAGGTAGTACAATAATTAGAAAAGGAGCTAAGCTAGATAATCTAATTCAGATAGCACATAATGTAGAAATTGGTGAAAATACGGTTATAGCCTCACAAACTGGAATTTCAGGCTCAACAAAAATAGGAAAAAATTGCATTATTGCTGGTCAAGTTGGTATAGCCGGTCATTTACATATAGCCGATGGTACTATTTTTGGAGCACAATGTGGACTTGCAAACTCTATAAAAGAACCAAATCAAATGTATATGGGAAGTCCTGCTTTTAATTTAAAATCGTTTCAGCGGTCATCAATTGCATTTAAGAACTTACCTGAATTACAGCGAATTACTTTTGATTTGCAACGAAAAGTTGATGCTTTACAAACTTTAAATAAATAAAACTAATATTCGGCATTAAGCCGTTATACAACACTATAAATCTGTCGATAGAAATATAATGTCAAATCAAAAAACAATTAACAAAGCATTTTCTTTAAGTGGAAAGGGATTGCATACAGGATTGGATATTACGCTTACTTTTCATCCTGCGTCTGAGAATCACGGAATAAAAATCAAACGAGTAGATCTTGAAGGAGAGCCAGTTATTGATGCATTAGCCGAAAATGTTACACATACAGTACGTGGTACAGTTTTACAAAAAGGTGAAGTTCAGATTAGTACAGTAGAACATGCTTTAGCCACTTTGTATGCTTATGGTGTGGATAATTGTTTGCTCGAAGTAAATGCTCCCGAATTTCCGATACTGGATGGTAGTGCCAAGTTTTATGTTGAAAATATTGAAGAGGTAGGAATACAGGAACAAGAAGCTGAGAAAGATTATTTTGTTGTAACCAAAAAAATTGAATATACGCTACCCGAAACAGGTGCTAAAATCACCATCATGCCCGATGATACTTTTAGTGTTGATGTTCATATTGGATTCAAATCACCCGTTTTAGGCAATCAGTTTGCATCGCTCGATGACTTGAAAGATTTTAAACAAGAAGTGTCGAGCGCTCGTACATTCGTTTTCGTACGTGAAATTGAGCCATTGCTTAGCATGAATTTGATAAAAGGTGGCGACCTGAAAAATGCCATTGTTATTTACGACGAACTAATTTCGCAAGAAAAAATGGACGAGTTGGCTCTGAAACTTCATCAAGAAACCATTGATGCATCAAAGCCAGCCTATTTAAGTGGCGTTTTGAATTTTGAAAATGAACCTGCTCGTCATAAATTATTAGATGTGATAGGTGATTTGTCGTTAATAGGTAAACCATTAAAAGGCAAAGTAATAGCACGCTATCCGGGTCACAAAATAAATACTGATTTAGCCAAAATCATACGTAAAGAAATTAAAAAACAGGAAGTTCAATGTCCGGTTTATAACGATACAATAGCTCCAATTTTGGATATTAATGCCGTTAAGAAATTACTTCCTCACCGTTGGCCATTTCTGCTTGTTGATAAAATAATTGATATTAAAAAAAATATTATTATTGGAGTCAAAAATGTAACTGGAAACGAAACATTCTTTATGGGTCATTTTCCAGAGGAACCTGTAATGCCTGGCGTATTAATTATTGAAGCAATGGCTCAGTCAGGTGGTATTATGGTATTAAATACACTGGAAGATCCAGAGCGATATTCAACCTATTTTTTGAAAATTGACAATGTGAAATTCCGCCAAAAAGTGGTGCCTGGCGATACTTTAATTTTTAGACTCGAAATGACAGAGCCAATACGCAGAGGTTGTGTTATTATGAAAGGTCATGCCTTTGTAGCTGGAAAAATTGTAGCCGAAGCTGAGTTTATGGCTCAAATTGTAAAAAATAAATAAACACACATTTAAATATTAAACTTTTTATGAAACAACCTTTAGCTTATATCCATCCCGATGCCAAAATAGCATCTACAGTTGTTATTGATCCTTTTGTTACAGTTGATAAAAATGTAGAAATTGGCGAAGGAACATGGATTGGATCCAATGTAACAATAATGGAAGGTGTTCGAATTGGAAAAAACTGTCGGATTTTTCCAGGAGCTGTAGTTGGAGCTATTCCTCAGGATTTGAAATTCAAAGGTGAAGATTCGTTGGTTATAATTGGTGACAATACCACATTGCGCGAATATGTAACCGTAAATCGTGGTACATCGGCCAAAGGAAAAACCGTGATTGGTAACAACTGTTTGATTATGGCATATTGCCATGTGGCGCATGATTGCTTATTAGGCAATAATATTATTATTTCAAATTCGACACAGTTGGCAGGTGAGGTTATAATTGATGATTTTGCCATATTGAG
>CAIWIS010000352.1 GCA_903912795.1 uncultured Bacteroidales bacterium | reverse complement strand
AGTATTTGTAAATGGTGTTATTATAGGTCAGCAATAACTGATCTAATTGTTGAATCCTAAATTCTTTTTCGCGCTCGTACTGAAAAAATGTAATTGCAGCAGTGAGTAAAAAAAAGATTCCAAAAAAATAAAAAAAGATTCGTTTGTTTAAAGTCATATTAGATTAAAAGTATTTGTATTTTATTCTTCGAAACAATAGCCATAACCCAAACGAGTTACAATATTTCGACCATAATCGCCAATTTTTTTACGTAAACGTGTAATATTCACATCAATAGTTCTATCAAGTACAATTACTTCGTCGGACCAAACACGCGATAGTATTTCTTCGCGAGAGAAAACTCGGTTTCTGTTTTCTAAAAACAATTTTAGTATTTCAAATTCTTTTTTTGTGAAAGCTAATTCTTTACCATTAAGTAATACTTTTTTCTTGGTAATTCGAATTGTTAAACCCATGTAAATTAAATCTTCTGATGCAACTTCTGGATTTTTACTAATGTTTGTTCTTCTGATTAATGCTTTCACACGAGCCACCACTTCGCGAATAGAAAATGGTTTCGAAATATAATCATCGGCACCAATATTAAATCCTGTAAGTTTATCATTTTCAGTGTCTTTAGCTGTTAAAAACATAATAGGAATTTGCGCTAAATTAGGGTCTTCGCGTACAATCCGTGCCATTTTAAAACCAGATATTTGACCCATCATTACATCGAGTAAAAGTAAATTATACACCGATAAATCTTTTTTAAGGGCATCTTCGGCCGAATAGGCTATGTCTACGCTAAATCCTTCCGATTCAAGATTAAATTGGAGAATTTCGCACAAATCTTCTTCGTCGTCTACAACTAAAATTCGGTACTGCTTCATAATGAGTTGAAATTATTTTAATTTATGCGACAAAGTAACTACATTCATATTTCGAACATGTGTAATACGTATTACAAAAATATGACATTTTTACTCAATTCCATTATTTTGACAAAAAAATCTGCATTTCGCATTTTTTGCAATCAAATCGTAGTTCGTAGCGTTGATCGTTATTTTTTAAATACAAAGGTTCTTCAATTTTGTCTTTAAATCCTTCGCGAGGACACCAACCCATTTCATATTTTATGCAATGTTTTGTAAACATAACAGGAACACCTTCTTGCGCTTTCACTTCGAATCCAAACTCAATGTTTTCAACACCATGTTCACGATAAAAAGTTTCAGCATTTTTGTTGGTTACATTACCTAAATAAGTCAAACTTTTACTAGAAAAATCCGTTCTTTCAATGTTGGCAGGAGTTTCACGTTCATAACATTTCTCACGTTTTTCATCCAACATTTCGATGGCTAATCGTCGCCATTCACTTAACTGCGATGCAGGGAAAAACCATGCCTGATTAAGTTGAATGTCAATATCAATTGCTTCGTAAATGGTATTTCCAAGTTTCGAAAACTGATTTTTTATGTTTTCAATTACTGCTTCTGGTTTTTGAGCAGCTTGTTTTGGGCATTCTATTTCAAAATCTATTTTAATGTTTTGTTCATCAGTCAATTGGAGATTAAAACCTTTTTCGATTTCAGAAAAAAGTATCTTGATTTGAATTTTTCGTTCTGCTGTTTTTCCTGTAAGTGTTTTTTCAAATGCCTGATCCTGATTACGATAAAGCGTAACACCTACATCCATTCGGGGCAATTCTGCAGGGAATATTTGTTTTTTATCTACTCTGTTTACTCTAAAACCAGTCAAATCACCATGTTTGTTTATAAAACAAAGTCCATCGCCATTATTCAACAAATGTCCATTTTGCATTTCAAAAAAGTTACGACCTATGTAGTGTACTTTACCAATTAACTCACCAAGCGATTTTGGCGTTTCGGGTTGATAAATACCTTTGTGGCGCTCGTTAAGGAAATAATCAGTTGAGCTACGACGGAAACTTTTTTCTGGATTTGGTTCAAAAAAGAAAGTGGTTTTACCTACCGAAGATTTTGAAAGATGTGCGTTACCTTCTAAAATAATATCTAACTTTTTTCGATAATAGGCCGTAATATTTTTTACATAGTCAACTTCTTTTAGTCGTCCTTCAATTTTGAATGACATCACGCCAGCTTCAATCATTTCTTTTAAATGCTCCGACAAGTCGAGGTCTTTCAACGACAATAAATGTTTGTTTTTTACAAGAATATTACCTTGTGAATCAGATAATTGATAAGGTAAGCGGCAATATTGTGCACATTGACCGCGATTGGCACTTCGCCCACACATGGCTTGACTCATGTAACACTGACCGCTATAACTTACGCAGAGTGCTCCATGTACAAAGGCTTCAAGTTCAACTTGTGTGTTTTTCGAAATTTCGCCAATTTGATTCAATGATAGTTCTCGTGCTAATACCACGCGCGAAAATCCAGCTTGCTCCAGAAATTTCACTTTTTCAATTGTGCGATTATCTGTTTGTGTGCTGGCATGTAGTGCAATTGGGGGTAAATTCATTTTCAAAACCCCCATATCTTGTATAATCAAAGCATCAGCTCCAGCATTATAAATTTGATGGATTAGTTTTTCTGCATCTTGCAATTGATTGTCGGTAAGTATGGTATTTAAGGCCACAAACACTTTTGAACGGTATCTGTGAGCGTATTTTACAAGTGTTTCAATGTCTTCAATCGAATTACTGGCAGCAGCACGTGCACCAAATTGCGAAGCTCCAATATAAACCGCATCGGCTCCATGGTTAATGGCAGCAAGTCCACATTCAAGATTTTTTGCTGGCGAAAGGAGTTCAGTTGTCAATTTTTTATTCGTATGAGTATTTGTTAAAGAGCTGTCAGTCATATTTATATATGTTATTATCAAATTAAGTTTGCAATTGATAATACATTGCAAAGGTACAAATATTATACTTACTAATTATTTATACTATTGATTATTGTTATTGTAAACATAAAAATGGATGATACTTTTGTGTACCACCCATTTAAAATTTTGTATATTGCAAAATTATTTTTGTTCGATAAAAGCTATGATTTCGCCTTTTCGCACTGTTTCGCCTTGTTTTTTCTCAATACCAATAATCCGTCCAGTGCAGAAACTATTAATTTGTTCTAAACCATAGCGTGTTTGTAAGGTACAAAGTGGTTCCGATTCGCGAAATAATTTTCCATGAACTGGCTCCTTTGAACCTTCGTTGTAGTCGAGTTCCCATATAACTTTACCAGTTGCTGGTGATATAATTGGCTCAGCATTAGGGTATTTAAGTAGTCGGATATTTGGTATTTCGATATTCTGTTTGCTGTATTTTTCTTTAATAGCAGCTTCCAGTTCGGCTTCGAAACGTTTTTTTGCTTCACCCGATTTTAAATCGCGGTATTGTTTTTCGTGCATAGCAAATTCAAACAATTCTTCGTCATCCTTCCCTCTGTCCCAGCCATTTTCTTTCATTTCAGCAATGAAACGGTCTAATTCGTTCGGATAATTATCTTGTGGATTGCCTTGGTAAAATTCATATTTGTTCTTTTTCGCTAATTCAATTATTTCTTCGTCCAATGTTCCAGGAAGCTTTCCAGCTTTACCAAGTATCATATCCCACGAGTTTTTATCAATCATGGTCCATCGTGCTTGTCCTTTTACCACAAACATTACATTCATTAATGCAATATTTTTTACATATTGGCTAAATGGTGTTACTAATGGTGGATATCCAAGTTTTGGCCATATATATTTTACTTCATCAAAAAGCATTATTAATAACTCATCAGTTGTTAGTTCACGTTTACTTTGTGTTTTCAAAAACGAATTAATATTTAAATGAACACCTTTTAAATCGGCCATTAATGAGCCCATCATGCCACCAGGTAAACCACATCCAACTAGTAGTGAGGTCATAAATTTATTTCTATCGTCGATGAAATATCCCAAAAAATCGTCGATAAAACTTTGAGTTAAGCGGCGAGCTTCCATGTAAGCCGTCATATTTATTTCTGGGACTTCGAAGCCAGCATCTTTAAGCATTGCTTGTACTGAAATAACATCCGGATGAACCATGCCCCACGAAAGTGGCTCCATGGCTACATCTAAATAATCGGCTCCAGCATTGGCAACTTCGAGCATCGAGGCCATCGAAAAGCCTGGGCCTGAATGTCCGTGATATTGTACAATTATATGTGGATGGGCTGTTTTGATTGCTTTCACTATTTGGCCTAACATTACCGGACGACCAATACCTGCCATATCTTTCAAACAAATTTCATCGGCGCCAGCTTGTATCAGTTCCTCCGACATATTAATATAGTATTCCGCAGTATGTACTTCCGAAAATGTAATACACATGGTTGCTTGTGCAATCATGCCAGCTGCTTTTGCATATTGAATCGAGGGGATTATATTTCGTACGTCATTTAATCCGCAAAAAATACGTGTAATATCAACTCCTTGAGCTTTTTTTACTTTGTACATTAATTCACGCACATCGGCAGGAACTGGGTTCATGCGTAGTCCATTCAACCCACGATCGAGCATGTGAGTTTGTATTCCAGCTTCGTTGAATGGTTTTGTAAATGTGCGTACTGCATCGTTTGGATTTTCACCAAAAAGCAAGTTTACTTGTTCGGATGCACCTCCGTTAGTTTCGATACGTGCAAAACAACCCATTTCAATAAGAACTGGTGCAATTTTTTCTAATTGATCTTTACGTGGTACGTATTTTCCCGAAGCCTGCCACATGTCTCTGTAAACAAGACTGAACTTAATTTCTCTTTTT
>CAIWIS010000351.1 GCA_903912795.1 uncultured Bacteroidales bacterium | reverse complement strand
TCATTCGTTTTCTAAAAAATAAAATGGTATTTTTGTATTCGAGTTTCATTTTTAAATTAAGTGTATGGCTAAAACAAAATCGGTATATATATGTCAAAACTGCGGTGCTGAGTCGCCAAAATGGATTGGCAAATGTCCTTCGTGTGGCGAGTGGAATTCGTATGTTGAGGAAATAATTAGCAAAGATAATTCGCCCAAAATAAATTTGGGTGGGCTCGAAATTACAAAACAAAAACCAATTAGGCTCGACGAAGTGGAAACCTCGGAAGAAAGTCGTTTTGATACTTCGAGTGGTGAGTTGAATCGTGTATTGGGAGGTGGCTTGGTGCCTGGTTCTTTGGTGTTAATTGGTGGTGAGCCTGGTATAGGCAAGTCTACACTGGTACTACAAGTGGTGCTTAATCTAAAAAACAAACGTACTTTGTATGTGTCGGGCGAGGAGAGTGTGAAGCAATTGAAACTACGTGCCGAACGACTGAAATACGATAACCCCGATTGTTATATTGTTAGCGAAACTTCGCTGGAACAAATATTTGTTCATATTCAGAATATTAATCCCGATATAGTTATTATTGACTCTATACAAACTGTTTCAACAGAGTTAATTGAGTCGTCGCCCGGTTCGGTATCGCAAGTTCGCGAATGTGCTGCTCATTTACTCAAATTTTGTAAAACAAGTGGAACGCCCGTTTTGCTTATTGGCCATATCAACAAAGAAGGTAGTATTGCTGGCCCTAAAGTGCTGGAACATATTGTAGATACGGTTTTGCAGTTCGAAGGCGATCAGCATTATATGTATCGCATTTTGCGTAGCATTAAAAATCGCTTCGGAAGTACTTCGGAACTTGGAATTTTTGAAATGCAACAAAATGGTTTACGCGAAGTAAATAACCCATCGGAATTATTACTTTCGCAAAATCACGAAGGTTTAAGCGGTGTGGCCATTGCATCGGCTATCGAAGGTGTGCGTCCATTTTTAATCGAAACGCAAGCTTTGGTTAGTTCGGCTGCTTATGGTACTCCACAGCGGTCGTGTACAGGTTTCGACCTCCGCAGGTTGAATATGTTGCTTGCCGTACTCGAAAAACGCGCTGGTTTTAAATTGGCTCAAAAAGATGTTTTTTTGAATATTGCTGGTGGCTTAAAAATTAACGATCCTGCAATCGACTTGGCTGTTATTTCGGCAATTCTTTCGTCGAATGTGGATATTGCTATCGAAAAACAAGTCTGCATGGCTGGAGAAGTGGGCTTATCGGGCGAAATACGACCAATTAATCGTATTGAACAACGAATTTTAGAGGCCGAAAAACTTGGATTTACCAAAATGATTATACCCGATTTTAATGTTAAAGCATTGAATATAGGTAAAATAAACATGGAAATAGTAATGGTAAAAAAAGTGGAAGAAGCATTCAGAGTGTTATTCCGAAAATAAATGAGTATATTTGTACCAAAAGTTTTTTACTTATGAAGATTACAGGAATTGATATTTCGTATGGCTTTGCTGAAAGTCCTTTTGGTAAGTGTTTTATTGCATGGTTCGAAAATAAAATTTGTCAATTGTCATTTTTTGATAATGCTGAATATGAGTTCGAAATGTTTGAAGATAAATTTAAAGGAAATAAATTTATTCAGAATGATAGAAGAGCTAGCCAGTTGGCACAACAAATTTTCGAACAAAATGAACGTCCTCAACTTTACCTCGAAGGTACCGAATTTCAATTGAAAGTATGGGAAACGTTGAATCAAATACATTCTAACACTACAACAACCTATGCCGATATTGCCGATTTGATAGGTAAACCAAAAGCTGTACGTGCTGTAGGCACCGCTGTAGGTGCAAATCCTATTGCTTATCTTATTCCCTGTCATCGCGTTATTCGCACTGATGGTACGCTGGGTGGCTATAGATGGGGTTTGGAAGTGAAAAAGAAAATGCTAGCTTATGAAAAATCTGCCCCAAACCCCTAAAGGGGCTTAAATATATGACCCGAATTGGCTTACTCTCCGACACGCATGGAATGCTCGACGAACGTGTGTTTGAACATTTTGCAAATTGCGATGAAATATGGCATGCTGGCGATATTGGTTCGCTCGAAGTAATTAATAAACTGCAAGAATTTAAACCATTACGTGCTGTTTGGGGCAATATTGATAGCTACGAATTGCGCACGTTGTGGCCACAGCACAACCGCTTTATGTGCGAAGGCGTAAAAGTTTGGCTCACTCATATTGGAGGTTATCCTGGTAAATACGACTCGCTTGTTCGTCCTGCCATTTACCAACAACCACCCAAACTTTTTGTTTGTGGACATTCTCATATTCTTAAAGTTCAATTCGATAAAACACTTCAACTTTTATATATAAATCCGGGTGCTGCGGGCAAGTATGGTTTTCATAAAGTGCAAACGCTTATTCGCTTCGAAATTGATGGTGTAGCCATTCAAAATCTCGAAGTGATTGAATTGGCCAAAAAATCAGTTGATTCAATACAAAAATAAACTTCCAAACCGAACATAATGTAAGTTTTTGTTGTTCTATTTCAAAAAAAAACCGAATAATATGCAATCGCTTTTTGATGGAGTAAAAGATTTTAATACCAGCGATTTTTTGGAACATCAGGATTTGTTCGAAAAGATAGGTCGCTCACAATCACCCCACACGCTATTTATTGGCTGTTCAGACTCACGTGTTGTTCCTAATTTAATTACTAAAACTTTACCAGGCGAACTTTTTGTAATTCGTAATATTGCCAACTTAGTTCCTCCATATCGCGAGGTGGAAGAGTTTCTCGCAACTACTTCGGCCATTGAATATGCTATTAATATATTGAATGTCAAAACAATTCTAATTTGTGGGCATTCGAATTGTGGCGGTTGTAATGCTTTATTTATGGACGCTGATACTGCGGCTAAAATACCACACACTACCAAATGGCTCGAGTTAGCAAAAAATGTTCGTATCAAAATGAATAATCTTCGAATTGTAAATCCATCCATACGTGAATGGATGACCGAGCAACTTAATATAGTGGAGCAAATGAATCACTTACTTACTTATCCCTATATTGCTAAAAAATTTGAAGCAGGCGAATTAGATATTCTAGGCTGGTATTATATTATTGAAACAGGTGAAGTTTTTAATTACGATAAAAATCAGAATAAGTTTATCAAAATTGAATAGTTAGGTAAAAATCGTTCCTTTTCGCTTACACTTCATCTTTCGATTTTTTTTGTATTTTTGCACTTAATGAATACTCCCGTAACTAAAAAATTACCTGCCGAATGGGCCGAACAGGAATTTGTGCAACTCACATGGCCTCATGCAGAAACCGATTGGGCTGACATGCTCGATGAGGTGAATCAATGTTTTGTAAATATTGCCCGTGCTATTCTTAAATTCCAAAATCTTTTGATTGTATGTGTTGATAGTGAAGATGTTGAGCCTTTTTTCACAGAACAGGAATTGGAGCAGATTACTTTTGCCGAAATGCCAACCAACGATACTTGGGCGCGCGACCATGGTGGAATAACCGTTTTTGAAGATGATAAAGCTGTAATTTACGATTTTACTTTTAATGGGTGGGGGATGAAGTTTGCTGCTAATCATGATAATCTAATCACTCGAAAGCTTTATATGGCAGGCATTTTTGGTGAATCATTGCACCGAAATTGTTTTAATTTTATACTCGAAGGTGGTAGCATTGAGTCGGACGGAGAAGGTACATTACTCACAACTGCCGAATGTTTGCTGTCCAATAACCGCAATAACTTATCGCAGGACGATGTAGAAGAGTATCTCAAAAATTGTTTTGGCCTTCAACGCGTTTTATGGTTGGAGCATGGCTACTTAGCTGGCG
>CAIWIS010000350.1 GCA_903912795.1 uncultured Bacteroidales bacterium | reverse complement strand
GTAATCACTTTGGAGGGAAGATATTGTGTGCGGTTAACAGGAACGGTAACTTCCTCGTACGGTCTTAGGTGTCCGGGGATAAAATCTGTGATGCCCACTCTGGCAGGATATTGCCCCGATTGGATACTTGCCCTAGTTGGTGACGAAACAGGTGCAGCTGCATAAGCATTCGTAAACTGAACACCTTGCTTAGCCAGTTTGCAAAGGTTGGGTGCTTCATTGAATTTATTGCCATACATAGGTAAATCCGCCCAACCGAGGTCATCGGCAAGGATAAAAACGATATTGGGTTTGCCTGTTGCCTTTTCTGAGCCTGCCTGCATCTGGTTCGGAATTAACATGCCCGAAATACTTAAAAGCCAAATTGATTGTTTCATTCGTTGTATTTTTTTATTTTAATTTCCAATGCGCACCATAATCCTTATCGAAATCGTTTACATATATGCGTGTATCAGACTCTTGATTCGATTCACGTTTTACATCCCATTCGTTTCTAACCTTACTCTTCATCCATGGCAGGGCTGGATTGAAATTTAAATTCAGGGTTGGAATTTGTGCACCGATGACATCCAAATGATTTTTCAGAAAAAGTGCTAATTCTTGGGCTATTTCAGGTTCTTTTGCACTCAAGTCATTTTTTTCAGAAGGGTCTTTTTGTAAATCATATAATTCAACTTTTTCAGTTTCGTAGAACTTAATCAACTTCCAGTTTCCTGAACGGATAGCACTATGAGGTGGAATACTATGATAATGGGGGTAATGCCAATACAAATTATTTCGCTGAATTGATTTTTTACCTTTTAATAAGGGAAGCAAACTCAGTCCATCCAAATGTTGTGTGGGGCACAATGGCAATCCCACCATATCCAAAAATGTTGGATAAATATCATTGCTTATCACAGGAAAACTACAAACAGAACCTTCTTTAATCATTCCGGGAAAACTGATAATCAGTGGAACTCGAATTCCACCTTCGTAGAGTTGTCCTTTTCCTCCCCTGTAGGGTTTATTGCTTGTTGCCGTAACCGTTTTTTTACTTTCTATATCAAATACATCCTTAAGTCCACCATTATCCGATGTAAAGACAATAGCTGTATTTTTATCCAGTTCAAGCTCCTTGAGTTTTTTCATGATCCGTCCCACACTGTCGTCCATACGTTCGATCATTGCCGCCATTACTGGATTATTCTGTCCTGACAACCCCGTTGGTTTTGCTCTGTATTTGACAATCAACTCCTCTTTTTCGTGTAACGGAACATGAACGGTACCGTGTGCAAGTACTGCAAAAAATGGTTTATTCCTGTTGTTTTCAATAAATTTCTCAAGACTGCTGGTATAAAAATCGACCGACCAGGGATCCACTAAGTTTTTTCCATCACGGAAGTCAGTTACAGCATCATATCCATGCTGGCGAGGTCCGTTCACTGTACCCAAATGCCATTTACCTATATAGCAGGTGGAATAGCCAGCCTCCTTAAAAGCCTCGCCCATTGACAGTTCAGAATTGCGTAAATACATCGTCCAATCAGGTCGCTCCAATTTAGCTGCAATTGGCTCATCACCCGGTATAAATTCGGTCAGATGCAATCGTCCGGGGTATTTTCCGGTTTGTAGGCTAGCTCGGGTCGGCGAAGAGACTGCAGCAGCAGCATACGCTTCGGTAAACTGCATACCCTGCGATGCTAATTTATCACAGTTAGGACTTTCGTAATAATCACTTCCATAACATCCCAAATCTTTTATTCCCAAATCATCTATGAGGATAAATACAACATTTAACGGTTTTACCAAGTTAGCCGCTTTCGCATTTGTAAATGCTACTGTAGCTCCAATGCCTAAAAATAGGCCTTTTGAATAGTTCATATTTATAATTAAATTTTGCATACCAATGGTACCCAGTACTGAGCAGTCGGTTTAATACCAATGGCAGGATAAAAAATACAGATTGACCCGGCAACTCGAAACAATCCACTTCTTTCCCAAAGCTAGAGATTCCATTGAGTGCATTGTAGAATGTAAGAATTGCTATGCTATGCTTCATAGTACACTGCAAAAGCAAGGAGTTATTTCAACCTTATCATTCAAATGCCAGATTTTGTATTATCAAACATTCTTTCCAATCTAAAAAGACTAAACAGTATTTTAAACCATACCCACTTTAAAAGGATTATCGTTAAAATATGCTGGCGCCAATGAGACTCCTTCTCCCGGTCCATCAGGTGGTGCAGATTCCAATGACAAGGAGATTTCGTTATCAAACTTAATTAACATTATTTTAGGACTTATATACATTCGTTTTACTCTCATTCCATCTTTTGTTATCATATTATTTTGTATTAACGGAGGATTACTTTTTGGATTTCACTCTGATTATTTACAGTTAACTTAACAAAATAAACGCCTGCACCAAAATCTTTGTAAATGGTTGTTTTGGTTGGAGTATGCAGATTTTCATATTGTTTTTGACCGAAGGCATTGTATATGGAAATTTTAGTTGATTCAGAGGCAACAATCACAATTTGATTGACTGTATTTACAAATACATGTGCATTCAATTTTGTGGTATTATTCAAACCGGTTGGTGATGAAGTCGTACGGAATATCAAACTGAAACGGTCTGTAGTTGGTGTTGTAGTTTGCGAACTAAAGTTATAAGCCACACCTTCGCTTAATTCAGTTTCTTTATTCAGTAATTTGTCTTTTAGAATTAACCGAGATCCTATTTTAAAATTAGTTGTTTCAATGCTTGATATGCTAAAATTGCTGGGTAAACCTGTACTAAATCCAAGTGGAATTTCTGAATCATATATCACTTCATTCAGGCCATTAATTGCCAATTTTTCGCTACCTGCTTCAGTATAAATTTCGGCGATACCTCCCGAGTTATTAAACATTTTTGGTGAATCATAATTATCGTAACTATTCAATGCATCAGGATTGCTATAAACTACTGTTTCATCTGTGAATGTTCCGTTCGATACTTGAAGCCGTAGTACTGACTGAGAAACGGCATTGGTTGCCTTTGATTTGAATATCGGGTCATTAATTACATTTGGAGTTTCAACCGTACCTGTATTCTGAGATCCCTTGTGTGAACGCATGGCATTTGTAAAATTCAGCATGCCTGATGTATTGCCGTTAATATTGTCAACCCTTACCCAAAATGCCTGCATAGGTGGAATGTGACTGTTTACGGTTTTACCACTGTTACTGATATACATTTTACCTGAAGAGTTATATGTGTCAAACTGATAAGAAGCATTATTTATCGTTTTTGTTCGTTGCCATATTGTGGACAACAAGTGTGTAGATGAAGTCCATACCTGATCCCAATCCAGATAAGATGGATAAGGATTACCTACCAAATTGAATCCCGCTTTTGATGGAATATCACTTCGATAAATTGTAGTAGTGGGCAGTGAACCCGTATTAAGCGTTCCGGTAAAGGAAACCACACCATCAGCAGCCATATTGACCACATATCCCTGAGTGGCTGTAAGTCCGGTAGTATTTATTGAAATTGGAGTCCATGGAGTTTCCGGAGAAGCAACATTTCCTTTTGTTTCATCATACCAATACAGTTTATTTGAACCACCTGCCGGG
>CAIWIS010000349.1 GCA_903912795.1 uncultured Bacteroidales bacterium | reverse complement strand
TTTTGTGTCGGTTAAAGCAGGGATAGTTGTAAAAGGGTAGTTTTCTTTTAAATACTGTTCTTTGTTGGAGATTGTTAGTTGTTGCATGGTGATTTTTTATTTGTTTATTATGAATTTTACCACAGTATAGATATGGACAAAAGATTTGCACCTGTATTTGTTTTTTTAAATAAAATTAAAAGGTTGTTCCCTGATAATTTTTTCAACTAATTTATCGAGAGTTGCTTCATACCAACTTAAAGCAACATCAAAACTGTCGCTTCTTCTGGTTACTTTAGCTAATGGAATTTCAAACACATCTGATGATGATGGATCAATTCCCATTATTTGAAAGAAATCCTTTCTTGGCCAAAAATCATAATCACGAACTGAGCTTATTATAAAATTCACTGTTCCAACATTGTCTAAAAATCTCTTAGCATCATAAATTATGTTCGTTGAGTCAGTTGCTGAATTAATATAGATAGCAATTGTTTCGCCTGCATTATCAGTACCACTAAGCACCAATCTTATGTCTTTATGATTAGGATTTGAAGGTGGAAACTCCCCTGTTGCGACCGAGAATCCATTATCCATCAACTTTTTGGTTAAGCGAATAATCGCTTCGGTTTTACCTACTGAGCAAGCTCCGCCAAATAAGAGTGTTTTCATTTGTTTATAATTTACAAGTATTAATAATGCAAAATCTCATGTTTAAATATACATTTTTATCTTCTTAACCAAACTTCCAATGTTTCGAATGTACGATCAGGATAGTAAACTAAATATCCACTACCTGATATGGAATATGGATTTTTTTCAATTCTAGGATATATTTGAAAGTATTCTATACCATTCCAAGATCCACTGTTTTCTGCTAAAGGAAGTAATGCCATTTTTTTAGGATTAAGCTTATGGGGGTCTGCAATTCCAACTTCCCAATTGCACCATTTTGATGACACTCCGTTGTTTGTCGCTAAAAGAATAAATTTATCATTACCGGATATAATTTGATTCTTTATTCGGTTTGCAGTAGCTCCGTTGGTACTTTCTGGCATTGTTTGGTCAGCCCAATCAACATAAATACTTATTCCGAGGTTTTCAAAAAATATTTTTGCTTCTTCAACGACACTTTTATCATGATGTGAATGAGAAAGAAATATACTTGTGATTGCTGTAGTTTTAGAATACATTCTTGATTCATTCACAACACCCCTCAATCCTCTTGCCCCAGCTTTGCTTTGAGCAAATGAAGTAAATTGACTTCTTGTTATAATTGCCATATTATTTAATTTTGAATTTTTAGATTATTTAGCCCAAAGTCTTATTGCAGCAACAATACTTTCAGTATTCCAACGTACATCTTGTTTTGAGTATTTCGTTACGGTAGCCGAAATTCTTTCCTGACCCCATGGAATTACTCCAACAATAGGTATATCTAAGCCATACGCTGTTTCAAGCTCCCAAGCCATCCAATCACTATATGATGCATACATACCTGCAATGCCTAATACAATATTCGAATTTGAAATTTTAAGCTTTAATCTACTTTTCACATAGGTTGCATTTGTTGAATTAATTGGAACATCTGCTGTGGCTTCTTCGAATGAGACATTAAAATATCCACGCTCTTTGAGCAAATTCCTTAGATTTTCTAAATCTTGCGAATAAGTCCAAGAATGACTAATAAAAATACGATACTCTTTTGCCATGTTTAATTATTTTTAAGTGCTTCTAGTTGTAGTTTTGATGTTTTATAAGTTTCATGTTCCCAATTTAAAGAACTGTTGGAGTAGAATAACTCTTCATATTGTTCATATTCCTTATTGAGAGCAAATAAACAAATTGACAATGAGGCATACAGCCATTTAATATCATTGCGCTGTTCATAATTTTCCTGATCAAATATGCT
The DNA here is from genome assembly GCA_903912795.1 of uncultured Bacteroidales bacterium. Classification (GTDB taxonomy): domain Bacteria; phylum Bacteroidota; class Bacteroidia; order Bacteroidales; family Paludibacteraceae; genus Paludibacter. The sequence goes on along the minus strand of CAIWIS010000349.1, from coordinate 860 downwards.
TTTTATAATTTCAATAATTTGTATTCTTGTTTTCTTTGCAGCCATTTTACAATAAATTCTCTCTTCTTCATCAGTTATATTTGCTGCTTTGAAATCAAGACATAGTGCATAATTCTCGCCTGTATAATAATCTGAGTTAATATGAAAACCTTTCTGGTAATATTCAATGGCTCTGTTCAAATATTCAATATCATTATCAACAAGCCACATTCTTTTATAAATAGCCCCGGTAATACCAAGCGTTTCAGGGTCATTTGTATTGTCAACATCTAATAACCGGATTATATTTAGCGCATCAAGTAAAGAAGCTCCTTCTGATGGTTGTTTGCTTTTGTAAGTACAAAGAGCTTGCTGTTGGATAAAGTAAGATTCATCTTCAACTTTTTCACTTGCCTTCTTCCATAATTTAGCTGCTTCAACAAAGTTGTCACTGCTCATTTCCTGTCGTGCTCGCTCTGTAATGGCAAAAATGCTTTTTTCATTTTCGGCAAGTTCTTTTATTATAGATATATAATCTTCCTCCTTCAATGTATAGGGCTGGGCATCTGATATAAATTCGAAAAAGGGACTATCAGTCACTTTAGCATCAATAATGCTATTAATTAAACTTACTAATTTGGTTTTGCAACGTTCAGCCTCAGAAGCTCCAATGTCCTCACCTAAATGTGTATAATGGAATATCTTATTATGATTCAAATCAAACGGATTCTTTGTCTGATCTTCTTTTAAGATAATTGTTGTAAATGGACGTGCAGCATGTCTGATTCCCAATTCATAAATTGCATTTGGATTATAGGTGCTGATGTCGGCTATTACCAAATCAGAATGAACCAAAAGTGCATACATACTTTTATCAATTA
>CAIWIS010000348.1 GCA_903912795.1 uncultured Bacteroidales bacterium | reverse complement strand
ATCAGGTATTTCGCGGATTTCAAGGTCGGTATTTACACGGAATAAAATCCGTTCGGGTTGCGATGGTATAAACGAGGCTCCTTTATAGTAGCGCGTATCCGTATAAATCAGTTCGGGAGTAGTTCCGGTTATTTTAAATATCTCAACCCCCTTTTCGGAAGATGCACAAAAATACCGGCCATCTTCCGAAACCGTAACCAAATCGGGAATGTCGTAAATTGTAGGATACGAAAACGGAAATTCGAACAGCAGCGCTCCTGATAAGCTGCTGAATACTTTGCACACTTTACTTCCTCCTCCCTGTACCACAAATAGACGGTCGTTGGCCGTAATGGCAGATAAGCGGGTATTCACTGAGCCGGGTAAAGGATTTATCTTAACTGGGTTTACAAAGTTCTTGTTCTGAAAAATCCAGGTTTCTTCACCAGTCATAGCAGCTACTGTCGAACTATGGGGTGCAGTAGCAATTTTACCACCATAGGCAAATCCATAAGGATTTCCGGGTATCTCAACAGTGTTAATTTGTTTCATTGTAGTAGCATCAAAGGCTACCAGACTTCCATAAATTCTCGAATATAAAATATTATCAATTTTATTGTATGCATATAATTCCCAGTTAGGTAAACCCAGCGATTCACCCAGTCTATGCCAGTTCCATGCGCTATACCGATTGTGGAAATTGTCATAGTCGGCTTTCTGAGGTCTTATTTCTAACGAAAACTGTCTTCCACCTCCAAAAATCTGAGGGATAGTTATGGATGTATCGGTAATGTTAGATGCAATTATTTTACTATCGCAACTGAGTATAAAACGCCCGTTGGCATAAGGCTTATTCCAGTAAATACGCAAATTCTCCAGGCTAATATTCTCAAAATACACATTTTTTGGTGCCGGTATATCTACCGACAAGTATCTGGTAAAGGCATATCCGCCTTTCAGATAAATCGTAATCTGATAATAGGCGTAGCCACAAACATAGCCATAGTCGATAAACGATTTCTGTTTTGGATTGGTGATAATAATGTCGCTGCTTTGTGTGAGCCCTGAACTTAAAGTGTATTTATCAACAGTATTATCAGGTAAACCGAGATTCCAGAACACCTCCATAAACCCGTCCTTGTCGGTCCGATAGCCGGTTGTAAGGTATTTAGAGGGGTCATTTACAATAACAATATTCCATGTTAATTCGCCTACATAGCCCTCATACCCCATTAGTTCGGCTAAACTGCCTGTTCCTGAAGTAAAGATAGCGTTTACTTTTAATTTGAGAGGACCATCATCATACTGTGCGGGGTTAATTGAAAAAGTAGTTGTGCTATTTTGCATCGATGTGTACCAATTGTTGTTGAGTAAAACATCTGCCTTTACCAATTGCTTGGTGCTCTTTATATTAATAGTGATATTGGTGTTTTTATACACAAATATAGTGTCGGAAGGATTTATTTCATTCAAAGTTATTTCTACCGGAATATTCCTTTCGGGTGGGGTTAAATCATTGAAATTTTCACCGACAGGATTGTACTCGCAGCTCCATGCAAGCAGGACTACAAGCAGTATTATGAAGCAGTTAAATTTAATCATGATTTGAATTTCTTATAGGTAATGTGTATACTACTCCTCCATAAAGACGTAGCCCACTCCAGTCGGCACGCAATGTTGTTTGTTGTCCGGAATACATCAGATTGCCCCAGAGATTGGCTTCGTAACCACCGCCAGCCGTAAGTTGAAGCCAGTTGGTAATGCGATACATTAAACCTACTGTTGGTTCAATGTAAAATCCCATTGCAGTAAGATTGCTGTTTTTGTTCTCCGACTCAGAGTAGATACTCAACGATTCGTTTATGTTGAGACTTGTGAAAGTGACCCCCGAACTCAGCTGCATATAAAAAGACAGTGGTAAGTATGCGGTTTGATGCATGTATTTATAGAACACGCCAGCACGAAATCCGTTCAGTATCATATCTACCTTGTACGAACCTGAATAATCAGCATTGTGAAGCCTGCCTCCGGTGGTCAGATAAGTAAACTGACCTCCGGTATAACTTTTTTCGGAGGGAGTGCCTATCGATACGGTATGTGTGATATATCCCGGGAAACGGTCGGTGATTTTTAATCCCAGATGACCATCCATACTGGTCTGTAAATTCTTAATGTCGGCTAAATGATAGGTGCCATAACCCACCGAATAATCAACCAACCATACCTGAGCCTGCATAAGCTGGTAGCTGAGTAATAGTAATACTAAAAATAATTTTCTCATTCTCAAAGCTAAATTTCTGTTATTCTCATTCTGCATTTTCGTTGCTTTGGGTTAGCACCACCTGCTCTCCGCTCGTAGCAGCTTGTTATCCTCTGTTCGACGCAGTCTCCAGACTACCTCGGGTTAGAAACAAGGCTCTGCCTTGTAAATCTAATTTGATTTCTTTTTCTCTTAATTTGGAAAGCTTGAGATTTCCTTTTAGCACGACGTAGTCTGGAGGCTACGACGAGCGAGGTCGTAGATTGTTATCTTTCAAGTGCTTTTATTATGTTTTCATTCTAGTTTAAAGCTAATCTTTAATACAACGAATCGCTAAAGCTTGATTCCGGTTGCTATTCCCTTTTAATATACTAGATTGACCACTATACAGACAAAAATATAAACCAGAGTCAGGTTTGTTAGTTTTTGATGTCCACCAGTTGGAACTTCCACCAATATACCCGAATGATGGACTTGATTGAAGATAACCAGTAGGCAATGCCGTCATTCCTGATTCATTTGTTGCAGAGTTTGTTAAATCCCAATGTGTCGATCCAACTTCTTTCATTTTTGAACCAGTTGATCCTCCAAGATAGCTAATTAATGTGTTAAACTCTTCTTCACTGGGTAAATGATAACCTTCAGGACAAATATTTCTATTGTCTGTTGCTGCATACCAGCTATACATTCTTCCGTAAACTTCCGGGTTCAAGTGTTCACATTGATATATTGAAATAGATTCATTTATTGTATCATTTATTGTTTTGATCGGGATTGCTTCTCCATTTCTAAATCGTGTTACTCTCAGGTTTTCAGCCATCCATGTTTGATTACCGATTGTAATTGTTTTATAAGTATTCCCATCTATGTCTGTAATACTTCCATAAGTCAGGTTTGTATTAAATTTTATTCCTTTATTTGCCGAAGTTCCGATTGTTGTAAACTTAATATCTTCTCCGTATGATGTGCCATATGCATTTGTAACAAAGGATCGTGCGTGATAAATAGTGTATTCATTTAAGCCGGTTATATTTAGAGTTATTTTGTCAGTTGAGTTTGAAGTTGAAATGTAGTTGTTAGTTGTTGTTGGGTTAATGAAATTACCCCAACACACTCCCTTATTTGTGACTGTTGAACCTCCATTGCTTAAAACCTGAATTTCACATTTAGCACTATTTGCGGTAATTCCATTAACTAAATTAGTCTTGATAGTTGCCATTCCAGGAACGGACTTAAAGGACATTGTACTTCCATAAGTTGTCCCCTCGTTATTTGTCACATATGCTCTTACATAGTAAGTTGAGTTTATGGTAAGTCCTGTAATAAGTGACGTAAAACTACCAGATCCAATTCCTTCAAATGTTTTGCTATCAGCAATAGTCGGATTGTCGGTTGTACTCCAGCAAACGCCATATGCAGTAACGCTTGTTGGTATATCGCAACTGACTATACCACCACATTTAGCTGTGGTTTGTGTAATTTCAGTTACTGGTAATGTAGTAACATTTAATGCAATTTGTCGGGTTTTGAAAATAATTACACTTCCATATATTGTTAAATCACCGGCTTTAGCATAAGCCCTCAAATAATAAATTGTGTTAGCTGTCAATTCAGTTAAAATGGCCGTAAAACTTCCTTCACCCTGACCAGCTAAAACTTTACTGTTGTTTATTGTTGGATAAGGAAGTGTACTCCAGCATAAGCCCCTCTCAGTTACAACCACTCCTTTGTCTGAAGATATTTGTGCAGCACCGGTTGCCGAAGTTAACGATATCTCAGTTATTGGTAAAGTCACAACCTGAATGGACGCTTTCTTTGTTCTAAATTTCATTGTGCTGCCATAACCTGTTCCCACGCTATTGGTTGCATAGGCTCTCACATAGTAAGTTGTGTCCGGAATCAGGTTTTGTAAATAACTACTAAAACTGCCTGTCTCATTTCCTTCTGTACTAATAGTATCATTTATAGTTGGTGTTTGTTGCGTGGTACTCCAGCAAAGTCCGCGTACTGTAAGCAGCGATTCACTGTTTATTGACCCTCCGCAGGTAGCAGATTGATGGTCAATGTCGCTAACAGGAAAAGTTATAACCGTGGGAACCTCCGGAATAAATTCTTCTTTACAGCCGGTAAATGAAAGTGCTAAGATTGAAATTAAGAAAATTGTTTGCAAGTAAGTCTTTTGTTTCATATTATTTGTGGTTATGTGTTTGATTCTTCTTTATTTTATTGGCTTTAGCCTGACTTTATATTTTTTTATTTCCTCTCATCATATCGCCTCCCGCTAATCGTAGTGTCTTCACTACGTTTCCGATTACATTTCCGATGCATCGGAACAAGCTGGAACAAGTCTGGTTAGAATAAAAGCTTACCGATAAACCGGCATGTACCACCTGCTTTAACATTATATTTGTTTTAAATATGGAAAGCATGAGCTTTCCTTTTAGCACGACGTAGTCTGGAGACTACGCCGAGCAGAGGATTATTGAAAGTATTATGACAAATAATAAACGCATAAAAATATATAGAATTCCCAAAATTATTTTTACTTAACTACAAGTTTATATTTACAAAAATAATAAATTAATTTGGTATTTAATTGACAATAATTGAATAAAATATCTATTTCTTAAAAAAGTTTCAACCCTACAAATTCAACAAAGGTGCGGATTAACATCATATTTTTAGCTACAGAGTAGCGTGATACCAACATTCTCCAACCTAAGTAGAGTGAGTGCCTCGCTTCTACTGCGACATAGTGAGTTTAGATAACTTCATCGCCCTGTTATTTAATGGTATATGTACTAATATCCAGATAAATACCTCCTTTGCCGTAAGTAATTATTTTATTGTTCAGCAGTTTGCTATCCCTTTCGTTGCTTCGTATTTTGAACAGGGTTGCTGATAAGTTGCTGATGTTACATACTTTCAACGAATCGTTCTGTAAATAAAGCAGGTTTAAGTTGGCTGGGTCGATGTTACAAAACAAGGCTCCATTTGGACTTACATTTAGCGATTGTAT
>CAIWIS010000347.1 GCA_903912795.1 uncultured Bacteroidales bacterium | reverse complement strand
AGTTTGACCAATTGGATATGCTAAATTGCGAAGATCCTTGTTTTTCTTTACTTTCTTTAATCCTTTTCGCATTTTTGAGAAATCCATATAGGCTTCCATTAATGTTTTACGTTGTCCTTTGTAGTCAACTGGGGTAAGAAGTGTTTGTTCTACGGCATAGCGCGACTTAATTATTTCCAATAAATTATCACCACTAAATGCTCCATTACCTCCGCTACCCCCAATTAGTCCTGCAAAACCAAATGACGAAGCCAAATCGGCTAAACCTCCTCCACTACTTTTTTCGACCAATGCAAATGATAAATTGGCAGTGTAAGTTGGTTTAATTAAGAACGAAGCTATTAGTCCTATGGCAGCTCCGCCAAAACCAAAGATGCATATTATTATCCACTTGCTTAGCAAGTATTGATAATATTTTTTGCTAATTTGAATTAACTCGATTACTGAAATTTCGTTTTTTTGAGTTGAATTGTTTTGTGCAGGTGAAATCATGGATTAGTCGTATTTTTTTGAGCATTTGAAACAATAGAATACACAATGGCAGCTGCCGAAGTAACCGAAGTCATAATTGAAATGGACTCACCAGTACTCATTTTCTGACGAATATCGATTTGTTTTTGAGGAACTAAAATTTGCGAACCTGGCATAACCTTCGGATAGCATTTAATGCCCAAAAAATTACGGGTGCTGCTTGAAGTTCCATTAGGATGTAAAACGAAGATTTTGCTGCGTAGCGCAGTGCTCGAAATGCCACCAGCACTGTTTAAATATTCTTTAAGAGTAGAGTTGCGGTCGTATCGTACATAAGTTGGAAAATATACTGCACCCATAACACGTACAGTCTGCAACTCACGTGGTACATAAATAATATCACCTTGTTCCAACTTTAAATCATATTTTCCTCGTGGATTATGCATAATGTTTGTCAGATTAATGCCAACAATACCTTCGGTGTTTTCAATGCTTTTAATAATATCGGCACCATTTAGTTTTTGTTGCAATGAGTCTATCGCATCAATATCGTTAATTGACTTTAATCCAGCTTGTTGGAGTAAGTCGGAATCGATTTTATTGCTCGACGATTTTTCGATTAAAGTTTTGGCATTTTCGCTCATAAAGCGGTTAATTCTTAATTGCGCATTGTCTAATTTTGGATTGCGTATTAAAAATGCACCCGAAGGGTAGGAGTAATTTGTAAAACCACCCGCTCTTTTTATAACATCCGAAATATATTCGTCTTTGGATTTAATATTGTAATCGCCCGGACGTAACACTTCACCATCGATTCGAACCATACGTATGGTTTCGAACCCTGAAATACGACGAACTACAATTTGATCGCCATTTTCGAGTATAAAATTGCCATCGGAACTATTCATATTCAAATCTTTATCAATTTTAAATTTTTTGATAATTGATTTCTGATTCGAATTCATAAGTGCATTTTTGTCTTTGATAATTCGAATCAATTCAATGGAATCGGAAGCTGCTGCTTCGGTAAATCCACGTGCTTTGAGTATTAAATCCATAAGTGTAAGATTTTCAACTAAAGCATAATTTCCGGGCGATTTAACTTCGCCTGTTATGGAAACCGAATAACCTTCGCGGTATTCAAAAAGACTCTTTATTTCTACTTTATCATCACGTTGCAAGGTTATATCTGCTATTTTTCCTTTTATCAAATCACCCAAATTAAAGTTAATATTTTCGGGT
>CAIWIS010000346.1 GCA_903912795.1 uncultured Bacteroidales bacterium | reverse complement strand
GGCTTTGGCTGCGGGTATAAATATGATGTCGTCGGAATTGCGTTCGTACGGAAATGTTACCCACTTTTTGACCCGTCGGTTCGACAGGGTTGGTAATAATCGGATACATACTCAAACGCTAGCTGCCATGTCGCCCGGAAGCAACAGTTACGAAGATTTGTTTGCTGTAATACGCCGACTCAATTTACCTTACGAGGATAGCCGTCAACAATACCTGCGAATGGTTTTCAATGTGCTTGCCCGGAATGTAGATGACCATACAAAAAACTTCAGTTTCTGCATGACTCCTGATGGTGTTTGGCGTTTGTCTCCTGCTTATGATTTGACTTATAGTGTAGATTTTGCTGCTCCTAGATATATGAATCGGCATTCGATGACAATCAATGGTAAAAATGAAAATATTACCCTTGTCGATTTGGAAATTGTCGCACTGCGTAACGATATTCAGGATTATAAGTCGTTAATTGAAATAGTAAGCAATGCTGTTAGTAAATTTCGAGCGTATGCTGTGGAATTGAAAATTGACGAACAGTTAATTGATAGTATTGAATCTGATTTTGTTAAGTTATAAAATCTATACCGAAATTTCATTAGCATTACAATCAGCGCCACCAGTTGGCCCAAGCGAAACATTAAACAGTATTCAAAGTCCGTTTAAACAGGATATAGGTTTAATTTAAAAGCAGAGCTTTTTAAAGGTTAAGAATTTCACCCCACAACTCAGCAATATTTACTTGCTGAGTTGTGGGGTGTTTTTATGTTGTATAATTCCACTTGTACGAATTTACCATTTAATTGAATTCAAAAATTATCAAGCGGGGCGAATATTTTGTATGTTTGTACCGTTAATTGATAAAAAAATCTTAAATCAAAAAATGACATGTAATTTTTTTAAAAATATGTACAATTTGGACTTTATTCTGAACGAATGTTTTATTATTAATTTACATACAGCATTACCTTTGTATATACATTTAGAAACCAACAACATCTTTATTCACAAATAATTGAATAAGTTTTTTTGCTATTACTAATTTTGATTAAATAATACACTATGAAAATTTATAAACTATTGCTTATACTTTTACTTTTTGCAACTACAACAAATGCACAAAAAAAAGAATTTAAGGATACCCTCGTTTATCAGATAGATAAAGACTTAGTTTACCGAGATGTAAAAGCGGAAAAGCTTGATGATTACGCAATTAAAAACTGTCAGTTAGATATTTATTATCCAGCTTACAAAAAATCATTTGCAACAATTGTATGGTTTCATGGAGGTAGTTTAACAGGTGGTAAAAAAGAAATTCCGGACGAGCTTCTAAAAAAAGGATATGCTGTGGTTGGGGTCGAATACAGAAAAAACCCGATTGTTAAATGCCCTGTTTACATAGAAGATGCTGCAGCAGCTGTTGCATGGGTTTTTAAAAATATTGAGCGTTATGGTGGAAATGTCAATAAAATATATCTTTCAGGTCATTCGGCTGGGGGCTATTTGGATTTGATGGTGGCAATGGACAAAAAATGGTTAGCAGTTTATGGAATTGATGCTTCGAGGATTGCAGGGTTATTACCCCTTAGTCCACAAGTGATTACACATTTCAAAATAAGAAGTGAACGTGGAATCCCCGATACTCAAGCAGTAGTTGATGAATTTGCGCCCATTTATCATGTCAGGAAAGACTTACCGCCAATAGTAATAATTACCGGCGACAGGGAACTTGAAATGCTGGGAAGATATGAAGAAAATGCCTATTTTGTAAGAATGATGAAACTGGTTGGACATCAACAAACTAAATTATTCGAATTGGATGGTTTTGGACATGGTTCAATGAAACAACCTGGGTTAATTCTGCTTGTAAGTGAGCTGAATAAATTGCAGAAATAAACTATAAATTCATTATTACAAATTATCCTTTAACAAGTTAGGGATAAAACTTCAACAAATGAGAAAAAATATATTATTTAAAACACTGGTTTTTTTTACATTCATTTTACCGTATTTAAATGTTGAATGTCAAAACACAAGTTCAAAATTGATTAAAATTGAAGCAAGACCTTGGGAGAAAAATAAACCAGATCAGAAATGGAGAGTATACGATACGCAGATTCTGGATAGTTTGGATGGTTTTATTTCCAAAAAAGTTTCGGAAAATGTATATGGGAGCAAAATTGGGGCAAAACTAAATGCAACAGGTTTTTTT
>CAIWIS010000345.1 GCA_903912795.1 uncultured Bacteroidales bacterium | reverse complement strand
GGACAAGAATAGGAAAATATTTTAACCACTTAAGTCACATAAGAATAGTAAGTAAGAAAACCTTGCGGTTTTTATTTTAATAGCTCGTATCAAGTAAAAAATCGGCTATGTAAAAATGATTAATGCCTTGAATAGACTCACTCCAAAATTCATCCATCGTAACTACATATTTTGGGAATTGATCATTTATGGATAGAAGTACCGAAAATTCACGCTCAACTGTTTCGGCATTTTCGAGCTTGTAAGCCACTTGAATATAGCATTTTTTTCCTAATTTCTCTGCAATGAAATCAACTTCTTTTGTGTCGAGTTTTCCTACGAATACCTTGTATCCTCTTCGTTTAAGTTCCAAAAAAACAATATTTTCTAAAATTCCCGAGATTAATCTATCTTTATATCCCATTGTAGCATAAAGCAACGAAACATCGCTCATGTAAAACTTTTCCTGGGTTTTGAGTAGTTCTTTTCCTTTTATATCGTAACGTGGTACGCGATGTACGATAAATGCACCCTCCAGTGCATACAAATAGTTATATACCGTATTAATGTCGATTTTACGGAATTGGCTTTTAAAATAATCAGCTACATTTTTACCCGAAAATGTATTACCCGTATTATCAAATACAAATTTTATTACCCTTTCAAGTAGTTCTACATCACGTATTTTATAGCGTTGTATCGTGTCGCGAAGTATAATAGAGGAGTATATATCGAAAATGATTTTATATATACTATCTTCCGAATAGGCTGCTGTATGAACAATTGGAAAGCCTCCTTGCCTAAGGTAATTTATAAAAAGTTTACGTATATCATTTGTATTATTTGTTTTATAGTGCGAATTAAATTTCAAATACTCTTTAAATGAGAGTGTATAAATTGGTATTTCAATATATCGCCCTGCCAGATAAGTTGCCAGTTCGGATGAAAGTAAATGTGAGTTTGAGCCTGTTATATATATGTCAATATCAAAGTCGACAAGGATTGAGTTTATGCATTTTTCCCAGTTGTCAACTTCTTGCACCTCATCAATTAGTAAATAATTTTTTTTGTTTGGTTCAATTTGTTTACTTATAAACGAATATAGTTTTTGAGCATCAGTTAAATCGGAGAATGCAAAACTTTCAAAATTGATGGCAATAATTTGTTTGGCTGCAACTCCAGTTAATAATAAATGTTCTTTTAATAAAACTAACACCGATGATTTTCCACAGCGACGAATACCGGTAATTATTTTAATTAAGGGCTGATCTTTAAATCGAATTATTTGTTCAAGATATTCGTCTCTGGCTATCATATTTGCATTTTGTGTTTTTATGGTTATAGGCACAAAAATAGTATTAATTTTTGAATTATTTGTAGTTACAACCTCAAATTATTTGTTTTTTGTATTTTTAGATTTGTGATAAGCTAGCAACTCGATGACAAGAATTGAAAGATTTTCGAATTTCAGGAAGTATTTGTTGGTTATAGACCTATAAATCGGGAGAGTATAGTGTGGTGTAAACTTTAGTCATAAGCAAAAATCGGTATAAATAGCGGCCAAAAAGCAATACAAAACAAGTTTTTAGCCCCGGAATTTTAACCGCTCGGCTCTGCCGCTACCGTTTCACGGCAGAACCAACGGTCAGCGAAGATAAATGTATTAAT
>CAIWIS010000344.1 GCA_903912795.1 uncultured Bacteroidales bacterium | reverse complement strand
AGTTGAAATAACCCCCGGAATAAACCCAATGAAATAAGTAGTCGTATTTATTTGCGAACGAAACACAGTAGGAGTCATCATGGTTGAATTTTGCATCATATCGCTGGTATCTATGCCATACACTTGCATTAAATAACTAAAAAACAGACCGATAGCAGTGCCAATTATCGACCCTATTAAACCAATAAGTAATGATTCGATTACCATTTTTGTATAAATCTCATTTTTATTCTCGCCTATTGCCAATCGCAATCCAAATTCGCCATAACGCCGTAATCCGCCCACTAAACCAGCATTCCAGAGTACAATGGACATAGTAAAAACAAAAATCATAATGATTATAAATTGAACATTCTCGGCATAATCAATTAAAAAATCCATTCCACCTACTTCGCTCATAGGTAACATAGTTAATGAAAATTTATCGTTTACTTTCGAATTCTTCGAATTGAATTCCTTTGAAATTTGCTTTGCATTTTGATTGTCGTACAAGGAATTATTAAAAAACCCAAGAATCTCACCTGTAGCATTTTCCATATCCAAAGCAACTCGGACATCGGCAATGTCGGCAACAATAAATCCCCTATCGAGAGCTTCGGTACCAAAATGAAGCGTGCCACATACTATAAAATTATACATGGCCATATCGCCATACATAGTATTTGACATGAGTGTGACTTTATCATTTAATCTGAGCTTCAATTTCACAAACAACTCATTGGTAATCAGCACTTCGCTCTTATTCTGAGGAAACCTACCTTGCAATAACTTTGATTTTAAATCCATCCGATTTATTTCATCCTGACTATCAAGTAAATGTATAGCCATACCCATAACATTCCCCTGAATACGCGTACGGCCCAGTGAGTCGGGCACATCGAGCAACCCACCAAACTGAATACGTTCAGCCCAATTCATATTCGGATAATCGTTTTTTAAACTTTGAAGCGCCACATCGGCTTCAGTAAGCGCATAATCATTCGGTAGTTGCGACAAATTATCTTTGTAAGCCATTGTCATCACTTTAACGTGACCCGACGAAAATTTTGCTGTTGCTTCAATACTATCGGTAAATATTCCTTTTAGATATGCTTGCAGAAAAACAGTAATTGTAACTCCAATGCTTACTACAATTATGGGTAGTAAACTTCTGCTTTTATCGCGCAAAAGACCTTTTAATAAAAAATGTATCATTTGAAAATAAATTATTTTAATAAATGAACCTTACAATCTTTAAAAACCTTTAAACTTTACGAACTTTATAAACCTTATAAACTTTTTGAACTACCTAACTTTCCCTCTAATAGCTTCAGTTGGATTCATCTTCGATATTTTGCGAGCAGGTATATAACTTACTATTGCGGTAACTACAATTATAAAAATCATGGTTCCAAACACAAGTTGTGGAGTAACACTAGCATACAATTTATCGGCCATTGCTACACCCAATTCACTAGCATTCATATCAATAGATATTCCTTTTGTTGTCAAATACCAGATAAGTGGCGTTCCCCACATCGCACCAACAGCAAAGGCAAGAACTGAATTCAGCGTTCCTTCTAATGTAAATTGCGCAACAACCTGACCGGGAGTCATTCCCAACGCCACCATTGTTCCAATCTCGCGTTGACGGCGAAAAATTGAAAGAGTTTGTGTATCGAAAATGGCTAGCATAGCCAAAAGCAGAAAAATGATATAAAAAACACTTTGACCAGCTGCTTTTGACTTCACCAATTTGGTTGTGGCTTCGGTTAATTTTGTAACTGATTTAAAATCCCAACCATCCATTTTTTTATTCGCAATTTTGGGTGACTTGAGCATAATATTGGCACAATCTTCATTCAAAGTCATTTTCTGCAACTTATCCAACGAAATCCAAATTATTCCATTATCTACAGTTGGAACCGAAGTTTTAAAAATACCTGCAATTTGAATATCAGCAGCTTCGAACGAGCCATTTTTATCGCGCCAACGCAATGTTATAATATCGTTTAACTTGAGTTTGTTTTGCTTAGCCATTGTCGTTCCAATTACAACTGGTATAAGCTCATTATCTTGCTGTTGCAATACTTTAGTTGGCAAATTAAGCAATTGTTGCGTTGGCTGTATTCCACGCAGAAGCACTCCTTTCATTCGTCCATCAGGATAGATTGAAGCTTGTGTAATTAACTGTGGTTCAATTAAATGTGCATCAATATCGGCTTTTAACTCAGCAGGCACTTTAACCGTACTCGAATCGAGCGAATACACATCAAAAGGATCGTATTTCGATTGCCAATACTGCCCATCAGCAATTTCCCATTTCACGGTATCAACCACTGCTTGT
>CAIWIS010000343.1 GCA_903912795.1 uncultured Bacteroidales bacterium | reverse complement strand
TTCAACCCAAATTACTAAGCACTCTTAAAAACTATACAAAAGAACAGTTTTATGCCGACCTAATGGCTGGACTTATTGTAGGTATAGTAGCATTACCACTAGCTATTGCCTTTGGTATAGCATCAGGAGTTACGCCCGAGAAAGGAATTTTTACAGCTATTATTGCCGGGTTTATAATATCGTTTTTTGGAGGTAGTAAAGTGCAAATTGGCGGACCTACCGGTGCATTTATTGTTATTGTTTACGGCGTAGTACAGGAATTTGGTATTACTGGTCTAATTGTAGCTACCCTTATTTCGGGTATTATGCTTATCTCAATGGGTTTACTTAAGTTGGGGAGTATTATTAAGTTTATTCCGTATCCTGTAGTTGTAGGTTTTACAAGCGGTATAGCGCTCACCATTTTTACTACTCAAATTAAAGACCTGTTTGGAATGCAAACGGGAGTATTGCCCGGCGATTTTTTACATAAATGGATGGTGTATTACAATTTTATTGATACCATTAATCTTTGGTCGGTAGGAGTAGGGTTAGTGTCAATATTTATTATATTTATAACTCCAACATTTACACGTAAAATTCCAGGTTCATTAATTGCTATTGTACTTACTACCGTAGTCGTTTATATACTACGTCATAAAATGGGAATTAATGGTATCGAAACTATTGGCGACCGTTTTACTATTGACCCATCGCTCCCAAAAGCTGTAGCACCCGAAATTAATTTTGCTGTAATTCAAATGTTACTTCCAACAGCTTTTACCATCGCTATGTTGGGTGCTATCGAATCGCTTTTGTCGGCCACAGTTGCCGATGGAGTTACAGGAGATAAACACGATTCCAATACAGAGCTTATAGCACAGGGAATTGCCAATGTAGTCACACCACTTTTTGGAGGTATACCAGCTACAGGAGCTATAGCTCGAACGATGACTAATATTAATAATGGAGGACGCACGCCTGTTGCCGGATTGGTACATGCTTTAGTTTTATTGCTTATACTTTTGTTTTTGGGCAATTTAACCAAACATATTCCTATGGCTTGCTTGGCTGGTGTGTTAGTGGTGGTTGCATATAATATGAGCGAATGGCGCACATTTAAAAACTTGCTACGAACCCCGAAAGCAGATGTAGCAGTATTACTAACTACATTTCTGCTTACTGTTATTTTTGATTTAACGATAGCTATCGAAATAGGTTTACTGTTGGCTGTAGTATTGTTTATTCGTCGTATTTCCGAAACTTCTTCTGTGTCGGTTTTTAATGATGAAATTAATAGCGCTGAATTTAAAGAGCAGGGAGTTGAAGCTGAAAAACTATTGATACCCAAGGATGTGGAGATTTACGAAATTGAAGGTCCGTTTTTCTTTGGAGTAGCTAGCAAATTTGAAGAAACTATGAAGCAGATAGGCGATAAGCCAAAAGTCAGAATTATCAGAATGCGTAAAGTGCCGTTTATTGATTCCACTGGCTGTCATAACCTCGAAAGTTTTATCAAAATGTCGTCGAAAGATAAAACACAAATTGTGCTTTCGGGTGTTAATGATCAGGTTCACAGAGTGCTATCCAAAACTGGTGTAGAAAAAATGATAGGAATCGATAATATTTGTAGCAATATTAACGAAGCGTTAGTACGAGCAAACCACCTTGTTTCAAAAGATATTATATCTAAACCACAAAAGGAAACAAAAGAACTCAAAAGATAGGTGAAAATTGTAACTATTCTCGGAAGATTTATTGATAAAACCAATAAATCCTCCGAGTAAATAGTTTTATTAAGCAAAAGATAGAATTAATATTTGTGCCAATATAACTCTTAAAAACATGGTAAGCGGATAAACTGTTGAGTAAGCAATAGCCGGCGCATCGTTACCTGAATAAGCATTGGAATAGGCTAGGGCAGGAGGGTCGGTCATACTCCCTGAAAGTAAACCCATTAATGTAAAGTAGTTTAATTTCATTACCTTACGACCAAATATTCCTACAATTAATAATGGCAATGTGGTGATAATAAATCCACATGCTATCCAAAGTAAGCCATTGCCTGTTACTACTGTTTCAACAAATTTACCTCCCGAAGCAAGTCCAACACTCGCCAAAAACAGCGTGATGCCTATTTCGCGTAGCATTAGGTTTGCACTTTGCGTGGTGTAGGTTATCAGTTTTAGTCTAAAGCCAAATCGACCTAACAGTATGGCAACCACCAATGGGCCGCCAGCTAAGCCAAGTTTTACAGGCATTGGCATTCCAGGAATAAACAACGGAATACTACCAAAAATAATTCCAATGAAAATACCTACAAATATGGTGATAATATGTGGCTCGTCGAGGCGTTTCAATGTATTACCTAACATGTCCTCCACACGTTTAATAGCTTCGGGAGTGCCTACAATTACTACACGGTCGCCTACTTGAAGAACCAGATTGGGATTAGCTAACAGGTCGAAACCCGAACGAATAACGCGTGTGCAATTGACATTAACTGAGCGAAGTTTAAGTGAACCAAGTGTTTTGCCATTTATAACTCCACGTGTAATTACAATGCGGCGCGAAATCATTTTGTTTTCCGATTCTTTCCAGTCATAATCAATCACTTCGCCCATAAAAGCAATAATTGCTTCGGAGTCCGATTCGGTGGTGACAACTAAAATTTTGTCGTTGTTTTTTAAAACAGTCTTACCATTGGGAATAGAAAAATTGTTTTCGCTCAATAAGCGTGATACAACAAACTGACGGCCTATTAATTTGCGAATTTGCGATAGATTTTTACCCGCAATAGCTTTCGAATTAACTTCAATTGTTATAATTTTTGTGTTTTCAACTGATCCGCTTGATAATTCGTTTAAATTTTGAACTTCCTTCTCGAAATTGACTTTAAAAAACACACGAACCAAAATTAACGATAGTATAATTCCTGTAACGCCAAGTGGATAAGCCACCGCATAACCAAGGGCGATTTGTGGAATTTCGGTAATTTGTCCTGCATCGTGTAACTGACGTAAAGCTTCTTGAGCTGCACCTAGACCAGGTGTGTTGGTAACCGCCCCCGATAAAATTCCTACAAACATAGGCATAGGGATAGCACCGCCAAAAATATAAAACAAGGCAATAGTAGTAGCTACACCCAGCAAAACCACCGAAGCTGCTAACATGTTTTGCTTCATTCCTCCCTGTTTAAACGAAGCAAAGAAACCTGGACCTACCTGCAAACCTATCGAAAAAATAAACAGGATAAGACCAAATTCGCGAATAAAGTGCAATACTTCAAGGGGCACCGAAAATCCAAAGTGTCCGACTAAAATACCAACAAACAACACAAATGTAACACCTAGAGATATACCGAAAAATTTTATTTTGCCCAACATAACCCCAATGGCTATTACAAATGAGTAAAGTAAAATAATATGGGCAATGCTTTCTTTTGTTATCAAATCAATAAACCATTCCATAAAACTTTAATTAATTGAATATAAATACCTTAACTTCGAAAACTATACCTTTGTTTTCCGACTGCAAAAATACTATATTTAATTTGTATATGCGTGTTAAAACTGCGAAATTATTCCAAATGCATTCATTAATTTCTACAATTATATTTTTCATTTTTATTTCAGCTAAAAATGACGTATTTTTGCATCAAATTTCATTGTAAAAATATAGAAATGGCTGAGAATAAAAAGAAGGTGTTATTTATAGATCGCGACGGTACGATTATCGTTGAGCCACCCGTTACGTTTCAGGTTGATAATGTGGAGCAAATTGAATTTTTGCCTGCAGTAATTCGTAACTTATATTTTATACGTACAAAGCTCGATTTTGAATGGGCCTTGGTAACGAATCAAGATGGATTAGGTACAGAGGTGTATCCGCAGGAGAGTTTTGATGCTGTTCAACATAAGTTTTTGCAAATACTTAAAAACGAGGGCGTTGAATTTGATAAAATATTTATCGATACATCTTTTCCCGAAGCCAACTTGCCAACACGCAAGCCTGGAACGGCTATGCTTACCGAGTATTTTAGCGATAATTATGACTTGCCTGGTTCATTTGTTATTGGCGACCGTATAACCGATGTTCAATTGGCTAAGAATATGGGCTGTAAAGCTATTTTTATAAGTGAAGATGTAAATGCATTGGTTGATTGTGAGTTGAGTGATTATTGTGCTTTGCAATCAACGGATTGGAACCGAATAGCCGAATTTTTGTTTGCCGGCGAACGAACTGCTATGGTGAAGCGCACTACTAAAGAAACTGATATTTTGGTTGACTTAAATTTGGATGGAAGTGGTAAATGTCATATTGATACGGGTTTGAAGTTTTTCGACCACATGCTAGAGCAAATTGGGAAGCACTCCGGTAGCAACCTAACAATAGTGGTAAAAGGTGATTTGGAAGTTGATGAGCACCACACGATTGAAGATACGGCTATAGCACTTGGCGAGGCATTGTTAAAAGCGCTTGGCAATAAACGGGGTATTGAACGTTATGGTTTTTATTTGCCAATGGACGATTGTTTGTGTTCGGTTTCGCTCGATTTTGGTGGCCGACCATGGTTGGTTTACGATGCTGATTTTAAACGCGAATATATTGGTGATTTGCCAACCGAAATGATTTTACATTTCTTCAAGTCATTAAGCGATGCTGCTCGTATGAATCTCAATATTAAGGCCGAAGGTGATAATGAACATCACAAAGTAGAAGGAATATTCAAAGCGTTGGCAAAGTCCATTAAAATGGCTGTAAAGCGTGATATATATCAATATGAATTGCCGAGTACGAAGGGGGTTTTGTAGAGAGTTTATAAGGTTCATAAAGTTATAAGGTTTATAAAGTTCATAAGGTTGAAGACGTCTATTTTTAAGCATTCTTTTTTAAACTGTACGCTAATTCTATTCGTGTTACTGTTTTTTTCTTGTTCTGGAAATGTTAAGAATCAAAATGTAGATGTAGAGCCGAAAATAAAAACCAATGCTATTATTATAGATTGTAATTATACTTTTGAACAAGCCATTGAAGGCACTAAGGCTCCAAAATATTTAATTGATCAGTTGGAACTTATTACGGTTCATTATTATTCGATGGATGGTAAAATGCATCAAGGTCAATTGCTTGCAAATAAAGCGATTGTGGCTGATTTGCGTGTGGTTTTTAAAGAAATTCTTCAGCTTAAGTTTCCTATTGCAAAGGTAATTCCTATTGTAAAATACAATTGGAGCGACGAAGCTTCGATGAATGATAATAATACGTATAGCTTTTGTTACCGTAATGCAAGTTATTCCAAGCATGCTTATGGCTTAGCAGTGGACATAAATCCCCGCCAAAACCCTAATCGTTGGAAATCGGCTTTTTCGTATCGCGAAAATAAACCTGTAGGCGCAATATATAATGTAAGTGCACCAGGTACATTTACCCCTACAAATCCAATTGTAATTTTG
>CAIWIS010000342.1 GCA_903912795.1 uncultured Bacteroidales bacterium | reverse complement strand
CTGCTGAATTACCCTGTGTTGTTGTAAATGTTATGCGTGGTGGTCCAGGATTAGGCACAATTCAACCAAGTCAGGCCGACTATTTTCAAACAGTAAAAGGTGGTGGACATGGCGATTATAAAGTAATTACGCTTGCTCCAGCGTCGGTTCAGGAAATGGCTGACCATACAGTTATGGCATTTGAACTAGCCTTTAAATATCGTACACCTGCCATGGTGCTGGTGGATGGTATTATAGGCCAAATGATGGAGAAAGTGGTTTTGCCACCCTATAAACCACGTTGGACAGAAGAAGAAATAAAGAAAAATACACCTTGGGCCACACTCGGAAAATCAGCTGATCGTGGTCCCAATATTATCAATTCGTTGCGTTTGGAGGCATACGAAATGGAAGAGCTTAATAATACACTTCAAGGTCGATATCGTGAAATAGAGAAGAATGAAGTTATTTTTGAAGAAATTAATTGCGAAGATGCGGATTATTTGTTGGTAGCTTTTGGGATAAGTGCTCGTATTTGTCAAAAAACCGTAGAATTGGCACGGATGGAAGGTATCAAAGTGGGTTTAATTCGCCCTATTACACTTTTTCCGTTTCCAACTCAAGTATTAAAACAATATGCCGAAAAAGTTAAAGGAATGCTATCGATTGAAATGAATGCCGGACAAATGGTTGAAGATATTCGATTGGCTGTAAATGGCCGAGTTCCTGTTGAATTTTATGGAAGAATGGGAGGGATAGTGCCTTCGCCAAATGAAGTTCTTGAAGCATTAAAAACGAAGTTAATAAAATAAAAATGAATATTGCTGATATTATAAATCCTGCCAATTTGGTTTATGAAAAAACCAAAGTAATGAATGATACACCCATGCATTATTGTCCGGGATGTAGTCATGGTGTAGTGCATAAGCTTATAGGCGAAGTAATTTCCGAAATGAATATGCAAGAAAAAACAATAGCTATTGCACCTGTAGGTTGTGCTGTGTTTGCATATAAATACCTCGATATTGATTGGCAACAAGCTGCTCATGGTCGCGCACCTGCGTTGGCTACAGCTGTAAAGCGCTTATTGCCTGATAGATTGGTTTTTACATATCAAGGCGACGGTGACCTTGCTGCCATTGGTACTGCCGAAACAATTCATGCTTGTAACCGTGGTGAGAATATTGCTATAATTTTTATTAATAATGGAATTTATGGTATGACTGGGGGGCAAATGGCTCCAACTACTTTGATAGGCATGAAGTCATCCACTTCACCAGCTGGACGTACAGTTCCTTTAGCAGGTAATCCATTGGATATTACTAAATTATTAGCACAGCTCGATGGCGTTTGTTATGCTGCTCGTCATGCTGTACATACAGTGGCTGCTGTTCGTAAAACGAAAAAAGCAATTCAATTGGCTTTCGAAAATTCGATGAATAATAAGGGAACTTCCATAGTTGAAGTTGTTTCGACTTGTAGTTCGGGTTGGAAAATGACACCTGCTGACTCAAACGATTGGATGGTTGAAAATATGTTTCCTGCATACCCAATGGGTGATTTAAAAAACGAGTAAATCAATTACAATGACAGAAGAATTAATAATTGCCGGTTTTGGAGGTCAAGGCGTACTTTCAATGGGGAAAATTTTAGCATATTCGGGTTTAATGCAAGGGCAAGAAGTAAGTTGGCTGCCTTCGTATGGTCCTGAGCAACGAGGAGGTACAGCTAATGTAACCGTAATTTTAAGCGATGAGCGTGTAAGCTCACCAGTATTGAATAATTACGACACAGCCATAATTTTAAATCAACCATCGCTCGAAAAATTTGAGAGTAAAATTAAACCTGGTGGTATATTGATTTTTGATGGAAATGGATTTCATAAATTCCCTACTAGAACGGATATAAACATATACAGAATTGATGCAACCGAATATTCGTATGCTAACAATGTTGTTAAAACTATGAATATGATTATTTTAGGAGGATATCTTAAAGTTCGACCTATTGTTGAAGTGGCCAATGTACTAAAAGGTCTTAAAAAATCATTACCCGAAAGGCATCACCATTTATTGAGCTCTAACGAAAAAGCATTGCATATTGGAATGGACTTAATCAAAAAGATTAATTAACTATTTTATTGAAAATGAAAAGCTTGCTTCAGTATTTGTAGCAGGCTTTTTTTGTTTTAAAGGCTCTCAATTTTTTATTACCTTTGTACTTTCTTTTTTCTATAAACTAAAATGATTGATAATTCTGTATTTCACAATAAAAAAGTAGCATTTCATACCTTGGGATGTAAGTTGAACTTTGCCGAAACATCTGCTATTGGTAAAAAAATGACCGATGAGGGTTTCGTAAAAGCGCGTGCAGGTGAATCGGCTGATGTGTGTGTTATTAATACTTGTTCGGTGACCGATACAGCCGATCGCAAATGCCGTCAGGCTATTTCAAAACTTAACCGACAACATCCTAATGCTATAATGGTTGTTACAGGATGTTATGCACAATTGAAACCCGAAGAGATTTCGAAAATTGAAGGAGTTGATTTAGTGTTGGGCGCCAACGAAAAGTTTAGTATACTGGACTATATTCGAAATATTGACACAGATAAACCAGCTTCATTCCATACTACCAAAATTAATAAAATAAAGGAATTTACCCCTTCGTGTTCACGCGATGATCGTACGCGTTATTTTTTGAAAGTTCAGGATGGTTGCGATTATTATTGTACGTATTGTACTATTCCTTTTGCTCGTGGAGCTAGTAGAAGTGCTAGTATTGAGCAAACTATCGAAAAAGCATGGGAAGCAATACATGCGGGTGCTAAGGAAATAGTGTTGACTGGTGTAAATATTGGTGATTTTGGAAAAAGTAATGGCGAAA
The DNA here is from genome assembly GCA_903912795.1 of uncultured Bacteroidales bacterium. Taxonomy (GTDB): domain Bacteria; phylum Bacteroidota; class Bacteroidia; order Bacteroidales; family Paludibacteraceae; genus Paludibacter. The sequence continues at coordinate 2,147 of CAIWIS010000342.1, read as the reverse complement.
GTTTTTTAGACTTGGTTAAGGCTTTTGATGCTATTGATAGTGATGTTCGATTCCGAATTTCGTCGATTGAGCCAAACTTACTTACGGATGAACTGATTGATTTTGTGGTTAATAGCAAAAAGATTATGCCACATTTTCATATACCATTGCAATCAGGTACAAATGAGGTTTTGCAACTGATGAAACGAAAATACAAACGGGAACTTTTTGAAAATAAAGTTCAGAAAATTAAATCGTTAATGCCACATGCATTTATAGGTGTGGATGTAATAGTGGGCGTACGTGGCGAAACTGCAGAATTGTTTGAGGCTAGCTGCGAGTTTATCGATACCTTGGATATTTCGCAGCTGCATGTTTTTACATATTCCGAACGTGCAGGTACAAAAATGCTTGACATTGAGCAAAATACGCCTATTTCTGAGCGCAAAAAACGGAGTGAGATATTGCATTTACTTTCGGATGAAAAGATTCAAAAATTTTACGAATCGCATATTTTGAAAACTTATCCAGTGCTTTGGGAAAGCCGACAGCAAGGTGATAAGTTGGTAGGATTTACCAATAATTATATTAAAGTTGAACGGCTTTATGATAAATCAAAAGTGAATACTGTTGAAATGGTGCAACTTGGTGACTGGAACGAAGAAAAGTCAGCATTAACTGTACTGATTCAATAGCGTATAACTATATATCAATTAATTCATAATTCATAATTGTACTTAAGGTGTTAGCAAAACGAATTATTCCATGCCTGGATATAAAAGATGGCAAAACGGTAAAAGGAATCAATTTTTTGAATATAACTGATGTGGGCGATCCTGTAGAGTTGGGTGCTTTGTATGCTCAAATGGGTGCCGACGAACTTGTGTTTTTGGATATAACGGCCACCAACGAAAAGCGTAAAACTTTGTCGGAATTGGTTACGCGCATTGCAAAACATATTAATATACCTTTTACAGTAGGTGGAGGGATATCGAGTGTAGAAGATGTGTCGGTATTACTAGCTTGTGGTGCCGATAAAATTTCGGTAAATACTTCGGCAGTTCGCAATCCACAATTAATAAGTGAATTGGCCAGTCAGTTTGGAAGTCAATGTGTGGTGTTAGCTATTGATACAAAATGTATTGATGGCGAGTGGTTTGTTTTTTTGAATGGTGGACGAGTCCCTACCGACATTAAAACTGTGGAATGGGCAAAACAAGCAGTAGCACTTGGAGCTGGCGAAATATTACTAACTTCGATGAACAACGATGGAACAAAAGATGGATTTGCGCTAGATATTACACGCGCAGTGTCCGAAGCTGTAAATGTACCTGTCATTGCAAGTGGTGGCGCAGGAACAATGGAGCATTTTATCACCGTTTTTGATCAAGGTAAAGCCGATGCAGCATTGGCTGCCAGTATTTTTCATTATAAAGAAATCGGTATACCTGAACTTAAATCGTTTTTAAAAGAACAAGGGGTTGAGGTAAGAATTTAAATTGCAGTTAATTACTTTAAAATGAACTACTTTTTTTGGTTTTTTATTTGTCTAGTAATGAGAAAATAAGGATTGATAAACCAATAACACTTAAGGTAATAATTGGAATTTTCGGGTTTTCAATCTCAAGATGTTTGTATTTTTTCAGAAATGTTTGTGAGTAAACAGAATAAAGAAAAACCGCAATAATAGTTCCCAGTAGGGCGCCTCCAATAATGTCAAGCGGGAAGTGTACGCCAAGGTAAATGCGTGAATAACAAACTATTGAAGCCCAAAGTAAAACTGAGATACTATAAAGTTTATTGCGGATTATCAATGAACTTAATATCGCAAAGCCTACTGTATTTGTTGCATGCGATGACACAAAGCCATATAAGCCAGCTTTTCTGTTATTTACCAAATGAATGAAATTCGCTAAACTCTCGTCGTGCGATGGTCGTAGACGTTGTACTGTTTCTTTTATGAACACTGATATTTGATCCGACATTACAACGCTTAGAATTAAAACCAGTACTATCCATAGTCCTTTTTTACCATAGGTTTTTAGCAATACATAAACTACAGATATATAAAATGGAATCCAAACAGGAACTTTGCTGATGGTATACATAAAGGCATCGAAATACGCCGAATGTAAGCTGTTTATTAGCAAAAATATTTGTTTGTCTAT
>CAIWIS010000341.1 GCA_903912795.1 uncultured Bacteroidales bacterium | reverse complement strand
TTATGGCGAAGATTATGCTTTGGGCTTGGCTATCAGTCGCGAGTATCAAATTGGTCGTATTTACGATTCAATTTATATGTGCCGCCGCTGGGACGAAAACTCAGACGCAGCACTTGATGTAGTAAAAATGAACGGACATAATTTCTATAAAGACAAAATTAGAACGATAGAGTTGAAAGCAAGAATGAAATTTCGGTCCTAACTTATAAAGCGGTTGTTGAAATGAATAGGATTGGGCACCATTTATCCCGCATGGCGGGAGCCCATTCTTAAAGAGGAATAAAAGGAAAAGGGCTTTAGCCAAATTGTTCTTTTACAACTTTTTGGCTAAAGCCGAAAACAAATTCACTATTTCTTATTCTCCAGCTGAAGCAGGAGGCAAGGCATAGGCAGAATAAAGAAGAAATGAAATTAAACGCAAAAATAAAATCACTATTTACAGAACAGCTTTCAAATTGGAAGCTTGCACAAACCAATTTTGCCGGACTTCAAACCGTACAAACAAAATCGTTCAATTTTGGCGATTTTGATGTAAAAGTGCAGTTTAATCCTGCTCGCATTGTTTCGTCGGGTGCTAAGGTGGATGCAAAAACTATTGCCGAACGCAAATGTTTTTTATGTGCAGAAAATCGCCCTGCTGAGCAGAAAGGAATAGATTATGGCGATTACGAAATACTGGTAAACCCATTTCCCATTTTTCCGGAGCATTTTACCATTCCGCGTAAAGAGCATGTCGACCAGCAGATACTTCCGTATTTTACGGATATGCTGGAACTTGCAAAAGTAATGGATGACTACCTGCTATTTTATAATGGTCCAAAATGTGGAGCTTCGGCTCCCGATCACATGCATTTTCAGGCCGGAACAAAGGATTTTCTGCCCTTGGTTAACGATTATAAGCGACTGAAACAAACACATACCGATTTATTGGTAACAACAGAAAAAATGCAGTTGTTGCAAATGAAAAACTACATGCGGACCGTTTATTGCATTGAATCAATGGATGTTGAAAGTGCAAAAGATGCGTTTGAGAAATTATATTTCCATTTTCAAGGAGAAGAGAGTGTTGAGCCACTGATGAATATCGTTTGCCTTTTTGAAAACAATAAATGGTACGTTTTTGTACTTCCACGCAAAGCATTTCGCCCTTGGCAATACACAGCCGAAGGCGACAAACAATTATTGGTTAGTCCTGCCACAGTCGAAATGTGTGGCATCTTTATTACGCCAATCGAGGCTCATTTTGAGCAAATTACGAAGAAAGATATTGAGAGTATTTTTGAACAAGTCTCATTTTGACATTTACTATTGAATCATTTACCATTTACTATTTATGAGTCACATTGAACCAATCATACATGTTGGCATTTTATCAGCCCAAAAAATTGAATTTATTCTAAATGGAATATATATTGATAGAAACGGAAGTGAGTTTTCAGGTAAATATACTGCAAAGATTGAGAATGGTAAAATCCGTTTTAACGACATTTTATCAGACGAATTAATTTTTGAGCCCGTTTCGCCTAAGTCATCGTTCGACCTGATTGATGTGGTAATTGGTATTAATTTTCATTGGGAACGCAAAGAAAATCAACGATTCAAAGGAGCATTAAAAATAATAATTGAAAATAATAATTTAACAGCCATAAACCGTATTGGCGTTGA
>CAIWIS010000340.1 GCA_903912795.1 uncultured Bacteroidales bacterium | reverse complement strand
TTTGTATGGTTATACCAGCTTGTTGGTTCATATATCAAAGTTTTAAATAAATTGTAATGCAAATATACAATCATTTTCTGAAATTGAAAATGTAAGATAATTTATTTAACGAAAAATAAAAAGGGTCGGTGTGGTGTAATCTTTCGTCACAAGCAAAAATCGGTATAAATAGCGGCCAAAAAGTAATACAATAAAAGTTTTTAGCCCCGGAATTTTAACCGCTCGGCTCCCGATACATTTCCGAAACATCGGAACTGGCAGGGACAAGTTATGCCGCTACCGCTACACGGCAATCCGTCCTGGCGAATTTGTAATCCGTCGATTAATTATCTATGGATTTAAAATCCATTATTATCAACATAAAATTAAATGTGTCATTATCATTTTGAATTGCCTTAAACAAAAAACTCCCCGACACAACTAAGTCTCGAGGAGTTTCAATTTTTTGAGCCCTACTAGGGGTCAGGAAGTTTATTTTGCCATTTCAATAGCTACAGCCACTTGTACAGTAGCTCCAACCATTGGGTTGTTACCCATTCCTAAGAATCCCATCATTTCCACGTGAGCTGGAACTGAAGAAGAACCTGCGAACTGAGCATCACCGTGCATACGTCCCATTGTATCGGTCATACCATACGAAGCTGGTCCGGCGCCCATATTGTCGGGGTGAAGTGTACGGCCAGTACCACCACCCGATGCTACTGAGAAGTATTTTTTACCTTGCTCCATACATTCTTTTTTGTATGTACCAGCTACTGGGTGTTGAAAACGTGTTGGGTTGGTTGAGTTACCTGTGATTGATACATCAACACCTTCGGCGCGCATAATAGCTACACCTTCGCGTACATCGTCAGCACCATAGCATTTTACTGCAGCACGGATACCATCTGAATATGCTTTTGTACGTACTACATTCAAATCGCCAGTTGCGTAATCAAAATCGGTTTGAACATAAGTAAATCCGTTGATACGTGAGATAATCATGGCAGCGTCTTTTCCAAGTCCGTTCAGGATAACGCGCAATGGCTCTTTACGTACTTTGTTGGCAGATTGTGCAATACCGATTGCTCCTTCGGCAGCAGCAAATGATTCGTGTCCTGCAAGGAAAGCAAAACATTTAGTTTCGTTGCGAAGCAACATAGCCGCCAAATTACCATGACCAAGACCTACTTTGCGGTCTTCGGCTACAGAACCCGGAATACAGAATGCTTGCAAACCAATACCGATAGCTTCGGCAGCGTCAGCAGCAGTTGTACAACCTTTTTTAATAGCAATAGCAGCACCTACTACGTAAGCCCACTTTGCATTTTCGAAGGCGATGTTTTGAATGCTTTCGCATATTTGGTAAGGGTCGATGCCTTTAGCAGCACAAATGGCTTTGGCTTCGTCGATATCTTTGATACCGTAAGTATTAAGAGCCGCATTGACTTTGTCTATACGACGGTCGTAACTTTCAAATAGTGGCATAATTTTTTAATTTGAAGATTTTTATAATTTGAAGATTTGAAAATGAATAAAACACAATCTTTTTTATATAATGTGTGTCTTAAAGTCCCCTAAAGGGGGATTTAGGAGGCTGTCTACTCGTGACGTGGGTCGATGTATTTTGCAGCATTGTCAAAACGGCCGTATTTGCTGGTCGATTTTTTCAAAGCTTCGTTGGCATCAACGCCTTTTTTTATTAAGTCCATCATAGGGCCAAAACGAACAAATTCGTAACCACATGCTTCACCATCTTCGTCCAATGCCATGCGGTTGATATAACCTTCGGCCATTTCGAGGTAACGTACACCTTTTGCTTTGGTTCCAAACATAGTTCCAACTTGCGAGCGCAAGCCTTTACCCAAGTCCTCGAGGCCGGCACCAATCGGTAAACCACCTTCGGAGAAAGCTGATTGTGTACGACCGTATACAATTTGCAAGAACAATTCGCGCATGGCAACGTTAATGGCATCGCATACCAAGTCGGTATTCAAAGCTTCGAGAATTGTTTTTCCACTCAGAATTTCGGCAGCCATAGCAGCAGAGTGTGTCATACCAGAGCAGCCAATGGTTTCGACCAATGCTTCTTCGATAATACCATCTTTTACATTCAAAGTTAGCTTACAAGCACCTTGTTGTGGCGCACACCAACCCACACCGTGAGTCAAGCCCGAAATGTCTTTAATTTCTTTTGATTTTACCCATTTGCCCTCTTCGGGAATTGGAGCAGGACCGTGGTCAGGACCTTTTTTTACAACACACATGTGTTCTACTTCGTGAGAATAAATCATACTTTTGTTATTTAGTTATTATAAAAATAGTTTGATATGTATTTCGAAAAAAACGGTATGCAATTACTGCATCTCAATTTTTGTGCAAAAGTACTCAATTTTCAGTAATTTTTTAATGCAAAAAAAGTTAAAATAAATCTGACACAAAACATTATACGAGCATTATTTGTTGAGCTATAAAATTTGAACTAGCGTTTTTAAAAATAAACAAAAAAAACATTATAATTTTGAATGATTAGTGTGAATTAACAAATAAATCGCTTATTTTTGCGCAAAATACATACACCATGATTAACTTTATTAAAATTGAAAATGTATACGACCCAAATTTTGGAGAAGTATACGATTTATACAACACATCATTTCCAACGTACTCCCGTAGGAGCTGGGCTGGTCTCGAAACTGTTTTTAACAAGAAACAAGCTTTCAATAGTGTTGCAGTAAAGAAGGACAGTAAATTTGTAGGCTTAATTCATTATTGGATTTTCGACAAATTTGTGTTTATTGAGCAGTTTGCCATTCATCCCGACTACAGAAATGCAGGTTTGGGAACAAAAGTAATGAAGGAGTTTTTGAAAAAGCAAGAATTACCCATCGTTATCGAAACTGAAACTCCTCGTACACAAATTGCTAGTAAACGAATTTATTTTTACGAACGAATTGGGTTTTATATGATTTCGAATTTTTACATGCAACCGCCTTACGAAGGTAGTCAGGTATTGATGTCGATGCTTATAATGACTAACAATTACGAATTTGTAAACAAACATTTCCAACAAATTAAAAACACCATTTACAAGGAAGTATACAAATACGATCCTAAAAAGAGATAGTTTATTTACTAGCTTGTAAAGAAAAAAGGTATAACTGATTAAAGTTATACCTTTTTTTATGCTAATAAAATCAATCAACAGTTATTCTATTCGGTTATTCCTTTCGGCTCGATGTTCCACTTTAAGGGGATTAGCCGATATTTGTTTATTTATTTTTTGATGATTATAAATATCGAATGCCATGTAAATAGCCTGACGGAATGAATCTTCGGATGCTATGTTTTTGCCGGCTAGGTCGTAAGCAGTACCATGTGCAGGCGAAGTACGGATAATAGATAATCCAGCCGTATAATTCACACCACTTTCCATCGAAATGGTTTTGAATGGGATAAGCCCCTGATCGTGATACATAGCCAAAATACCATCGAATTTTGTAAAATGTCCGGATCCAAAAAAACCATCAGCCGGATACGGTCCAAAACACAATACACCTTGCTTGCCTGCCTCTTTTATTGCTGGAAGTATTATTTCCTTTTCCTCTTCGCCAATCACGCCATCGTCGCCTGCATGCGGATTCAACCCTAGTACAGCTATGCGAGGTCCTACAATACTAAAATCGTTTTTTAAGCATTTATTAAATACAAGTAGTTTCTCTTTTATCAGATCAACACTTATTGCTTTCGAAACTTCGTTCACAGGAATATGACCCGTAACTACAGCCACACGCATAACATCGTTAATAAGTAACATTAAAGCGGGTGCACCTGTACCAAAGTTTGACTCCAGGTATTCGGTATGTCCCGGAAAATGAAAATCGGCCGACTGAATATTCTTTTTATTAATAGGAGCTGTAACCAAAGCATCGAGAGCACCTCTTTTGAGGTCTTCGGTGGCTTTTTCGAGTGCACTAAAAGCAGCTAACCCAGCCTCGGTAGTTGATTGCCCCGGCTCCACTTTTAATTCATCGTTGGTGCAATTAATAATATTGATTCGTTTGGAGTTTAATTCCTCTACCGAATTAATAATATTGAGGTTTACATTTTGTAAATCAAGCGCTTTGCGATAAAACGAAGCCACTTTGGAAGAACCATAAATGATGGGTATAAAAAACTCAGTCATAAGTGGTTCGGCAAGTGTTTTGAGTATCACTTCGTAACCAATTCCATTTATATCACCGTGTGTTATTCCTATTACAATTTTTTCTTTTTCCATGATTGTTTTTTAAATTCTATTTCTTTTTGGCAACTACCGACACTTCTTTGATAGCATTAATTTCGTGAGGAAGTTTAGAGGTAAAAACCACTGCTTCGAGCTGCCTGATGGCATTGCGTTTTTTATGTCCAGGACCAAAAACAAAAGCCTCGATAGTGATGACACGCTGATTAACTTCGTCCAAACGGGTTTGACTGTAAAACGGACCTCCCATAGAAGCGCCATTAAACATACGCCACAAACCACGTAACTCAGCACAATAACCTTCGTTCACCCAAATTTCCGAAAAAACGGGGTCGCTGTATTTTAATTCAGTTCCCATATACGAACCTTTTAATTCGCCGGGAATATTGGCTTTCATAATGGAATCTCTGCGGAAAATAATTGCCTCCTTGCTAAACATTTTTTTGTCGGTATAAGGATACGAATATATCACTAAATCCTGACGTAAGCCTGCTTGATTATTTGTAATCCAATAAAAGTCTTTTTTGGTAGTAGCTTTACTAATTCCTTGTGGAATATCAACCTGAATACCAAATTGCTTTTCAATTTCGGCTTTAGCCACTTCGTTAATATAATTTTTATTGAATTCAATTTGACGGTCACGTTCGGCCTTGATATAATAATCCTGAATGTTTTTTCCGTATTTCCGAATAGTTGATTGAAAACTAGAATCACTTGCCGCTACAACACGTACTATAGCTTGAGGATAAGCCCATTTATCTTTTGAATAGGTTATTTTTGGACTTGTATATTTTTCGGAAACTTCAACATATAAAATGTTACGCGCTGATTTAAGCACATCTGTAAATTCTACTTTATTGCATTGATGCACTTCCATTACTGGTTCTGGCTGTGGCAATCCTATCATTTCGGCACCCATAAACTCACTTAATTCGCGTCCGGCAGGGGCTTTCCACAGGGTATCGTTTATTACTATCAATAACTCAAACTGGCTTCCTGTTACGGCAGGTAAAACTCGTTCGTATTTGCCACACGAATAAAAAAACAAAACCGCTGCCAACAATGACAATAACTTGATTTTCATATAATTAATTTTTAAAATAAACGATTATTTTACTTTTTAAGCTCAAATAAATTCGAAATCTTTCTTTTTTGATTTAAAAAATTCAGAACCGAATACATTAATTTGTTTCTATCTTTTTCCGATTCAATTATTTCGAAAGGAAAACCGAACGAACACACCTTGTATTTTCCCGAATAAGCTACTCCTGCACTCAAATTAGTTCCTGTGTATCGGCAAATGGTAAAGGCTCCAATATTAGCCGGATCAATGGCATCCACCGATTCAGCAAAAATTGAATTGGCATTTGGCTCATCAATATAATTAAATTCAGATCGCGCAAACTGATGATAAGGCGAACCAACCATTACTATTTTGGAGCTAAAACAAGCATCAGCCGACTTCAAACGGTAATTCAGGATATTTTCCATAAATAACCTTTCGGTAGGCGTTATGTAATTATCAGTATACATATCGGAACCAATAAATGCACCACTGAGCATTAAATTTCCTCCACCCTCGCAGTACTGACGCAAACTTTGCTGCAAAGCTAATGGAAAAGTTTTGAATTCGGGTGTTTTTTTTCCATTTCCTAACAGAGTTTTCTTTTGTTTACCTAAAATTAAATCTACAAGTTGGAATTTGGACAAATCAATATCCTTGTCAATTACTGCTTTTACACTTGATGATACAAACGAAAATCCGGCTGCTTTTATTGCTTTTCCGTGTAAATAGGGATAATCAAAGCTATTGCCAGCTATAACTTTATCTTCGTAATTGGTATAACTGTGTCCGAATCCTGGATTTTCATCGCTTTTCCAAGGCTTTGATCTATCAAAATCAAACTGTTTACCAATAAAACTATAATCGTTTATATAAGGCACCCCAGCATCTTTATCAAACAAAAATCCTCCATTGGTGTGATTATTAGCAAAACTTCCTGGCGCACTTATTCTATCAAACCCATTCACTATCAGCACTTCGGGGTGCGAATTATTGACTCTATATGCCGCCAATATTTCCGAAGGAAAACTTTCGCCACCTTTATTTAAAGCCGTAACTTTAAAACTATAAATTTTACCTGACTGAATATCCACCATTGTTCTAGTACCATTTACAATTTGTCCGTTATTAAAATCGCCTTCGTCGATGCGGGTGTAAAGTATGTACCTTTCGGGAACTGCTGTTGGTTCAATACTATCAATAGTGGCATTCCAGCTAAGCTGAACAGTATTTTTTGCTTTAAATTGACATCTGAATTTCTCTACAGGCAGTGGCTGAACAACATACTGCTTGCTATCGGCATACATATAACGCAGTATTCCTTTGTAAATAGCACGACTTACCACAAAACGGAAACGGGGATCGAGGCCATAACGCATATCGGCAAAATTCTGGTGCGATAGCAATTCAAGTAGCATTACCGGCACTTCGGGCGAACGGGATTCGCTGTAGTTTTTATTCCACAATCCACGTCGAACCCATTCAGGAGCAAAGCTTTTACGCACATCATCGGTAATTTGTGTTTGTATTAAATCGGCCAAATCGCGCGAAGCCCAACGAGATTGTCCATTCTCGAACACAGTTTTTCCATCGGCATTTGCAACAGTACATATACTCAAAGTACCAATAATTGAGTCGTTCATGGTAGTTCCTGCATCGCTGTGAAAAGCAAAAGCCATATCGATAGGCATATTTAAACCTTGCCTGTCAGGTAAAACAGTTGATCCGCCAGCCAAATAATTCACCCATATTCCACGCGATTGATAATCGTCGGTATAATCATTTTTACCTTTGCTACGGCTGTAAATACTATCGGGCATACCAGCCCATTGCAACCAATAACGAGCACCTTCGGTATAGCGAGGATAATTACTAATTTGTGGTTTTAAAAGCTCAACTGGTGCAGCAATCTCAGCTAGTTTTGTAGTATCTGAGCTTTTCTGATTCGGTAAAATTCCGTTCGAATTGGGCGTACGAGCAATATTGCCCATGCCACCACCTATTTTTACGGCATCGGCAGTAACCACCTTATTATCGTGCGAACTATAATTGGACAACACCACTTTAAAATGATTGTTTCGCCCTTTATCAAACATAAAACTGCCCAAATAAATCCAGGTGCCGCCACCCATAGTTTGATTTACTTTATAATCGGTTTTTCCACCTCTGTGATAAACTGTATAACGCACATCGGGTGCACTATTTCGCACCGTTTTGTAGGATACATAAACAGCATATTTACCATTTTCGGGAATTGCCGGTATCCACTCTGCATAACTTAATTCATCCACATTATCAATACATTCGGCCACTTTATAAGTACCTAGTGTAAATGGATTATCGCCTTGTAAGTATTCCAATTTGGTATGTGCAAATCCGAGCTCTTTTTTAATCCAGTTTTTTATATCGGTATTTTCGCGGTAGCGACTGTCGTTCTCGGTATTGTCATTATCGATAATAATTTCGTTGCGTTGCGTATCGCGCTCACGAGGAAGCATAAGGTTAGCACCTGCATTTTCGAGCATGGGAACTAAATATGGCAAAACAAAGGATTGTGTGTACAAATCCTCTACCGTTTGAAACAATTTAGCTCGCTGCCAAAGCCATTTTTTAGTCCCCTGATTGTAATACAAACCATGACTTTGCCACAAAGCAATTAGCTTGTTATGCAATCCGTTACTTGGCTGATAGGGACGCGAAAGATTGGTAATAAAAGGTTTACCACTATACTTCGTATCAAACAACTTGGTTTTATCAATACTTTTGGCGTAATAAACGGGAATTAAATCTTCAATTTTTTGTCGGTCGGTTAAACAAACAATTTTAAAATCGGGATATAACTTACGGGTAACGTTCCAAATCATGGAATAAATGCGCTCTACATTCTCAGGCCGAAATGGGATATTGCTTAATGCATCCGATGCAATAACAGTAAGTGTGTTTTCAGCTTCGTTCACCTGCAAGGGCGAAACACTAATTCGACCTACATTAGCATACCTGGCTGCTAATTGAGTAAGTGTATCGGCAATGAGTTTTTCGGGATTTTTTTGCGAAAACAGTGAAAATGAACTTAAAATCAGAAAACAACCAAGTATCTTATATTTGAGCATATTAACCAAGAGAATTTAATAAATCAATTTAAACCGAACACGCCATCTACCATTCTCAAAATCGTGGCTAATGATTTCGAATTTACCAATTTCCGAGGTATTAGTTACATGCTGACCAATACAAGCACATGCATCGTAATCACCCACTTTAATAATTCGCAATGTTTGCGAGGCATCATCCGGAAGTTTTGATAGATCAACTAAGGTGGCAGCCTCGCTCCTACTCATAAGTTCCTCTACAACCGGCAATTGCATATCAATCACCTCATTTACTTTAAGCACAATAGCTTCCACTTGTTCGGGGGTAGGTGCCTCAGCAAGCATATAATCGCATTTGCTTTTTTTGCGCTCAATGTGTGCATTCATGGACCTGCCACAGTTAAACATACGCACCATAGTTTGATTTAACACATGTTCGGCAGTATGCATATCGCAGGCATACAACTTCTTAGCTTCGTTTAATTGATCTTGCATACGGTTTTTAATTTTCAACAAAGATAAAAAAAATAGTTGTATAATTATAAGTAAAAAGGATAGAACAAGGATTTTTTGATTTAGTAAACACTTCAATTAGAAAAATAATGAATATATTTGTACCAATTTTTACAAACAGAAAAACATTCATCGAAAACTACAAGCTCGGGTGCTTAAAAAAGTTGAAAACTATATCGAAAAAAACAATTTACTTAGCTCGTATGCTAAAGTAATTGTGGGTGTGAGCGGTGGTGCCGACTCGGTGGCGTTGCTTCACGTTTTAAAACAACTTGGATATAGCTGTATTGTAGCGCATTGCAACTTTCATTTACGGGGTGAGGAATCGGACAACGACGAAATTTTTGTGCGTGAAATGGCTAACGAACTGCAGCTAGATTTCGAACAAATAGATTTTGACACTTCGGATTATGCTCGAAAATGCAAAATATCGATCGAAATGGCTGCCCGTGAACTGCGCTACAACTGGTTTGAGCAAGTGCGCAAAACGCATAACGCTTCGGCCATTGCTGTGGCACATCATGCCGATGATAATGTAGAGACTTTGTTGATGAACTTAACCCGTGGCACTGGACTTAAAGGCCTTACGGGCATTCCTTTGCAAAATGGATATATTATTCGTCCACTTTTATGCTGCACCCGTTCGGACATTGTTAATTATCTTATTAAATACAACTTACATCACATTACCGACTCAACAAACGCTCAAAACGATTATACACGCAATAAATTTCGCAATCAAATCATTCCACTTTTCGAAGATATAAATCCTTCGTTTAAACAAACAATTACTGCATTAATTGAGCGATTTGAAGAAATTGAAGCCGTTTATAATGAAAAAATAACTGAAACCTCAGCCAAAATTACATCGACAGACAATAATTACTTTAAGATTGACATTCAACAATTAAAACATACAAAATACAGCAAATCATTACTTTACGAGATACTGCTCCCTTATTCGTTTCATGCCGATACGGTCGATAATATTATTCATAATTTGGAAAGCGAGCCAGGAGCCGTTTTTTATTCGTTTACGCACAAACTGTTACACGATAGAGATTTTTTAATAGTAAACAAAAATAATATACCATTACAACAAAGCTATAGTATTAGCGAATCGGCCACCGAAATTTCAGAACCTATACATTTAAATATTAATAAACGGATTTACAATACTAAAATATCGAAATCGAAACTTTTTGCCACACTCGATGCTTCCAAAATCACATTTCCGTTAGTATTAAGGCATTGGCAAAAAGGGGATAGTTTTGTACCCTTTGGCATGAAAAACAGCAAAAAGCTAAGCGATTTTTTTATAGACATGAAAATGAATCGTTTTGAAAAAGAAAACACATGGCTATTGTGTGCTGGTAATGATATTGTATGGGTTGTGGGGCACCGTATTGACAATCGATTTTGTGTAGATGCCAATACACAGCATATTATTGAAATTCAATTAATTGATAATCAACAACCAACCAATTAATAAAATTATTTAATTTATTGCGATTAATTTATGCCAAAAAATTGCTAATTCAGAATTTAGTTGTATATTTGCACCGATTTCATTGCTACAAGAGCTTCCTGCTTTTGTTTAAATCAAAAAAAAATCAACAATAATTATACATTCACAAACAAAACGTGATTTCCTTTTCACAAGGAAGGATTCCCTCAAAACGTTTATTTACCTCATTTATGACTAACTACAACATTTTGCAACTCAATGCGAAAGATTTGTCCGCCCTGAAGGACATTGCCATTGAACTCGGATTAAAAGTTTCGAACTCGGCTAAAAAAGAACAATTGATTTACGACATTCTCGATCGTCAGGCCGAAGTTAATGCACAACAAAAAACAAAGGTTGAAAAACCAACTATCGACAAGCAAAAACGCATGCGCGTACAAATTGACAAAAAAGGCGTGGAACCAAAAACCAACCCTACGGTCAATGTAAAACAGGAAAAGAAAGTGGAACCAATTGTAGAAAAAGCAATTGTAGAAAAGAAACAAGAAGTTGCTGTAACTGTACCAACTCCCGAAAAAGTGGATAATGCGCCTGCAAACAAAGCAAAAGCCAAGTCGAAAAAACCACTGAAAGCTGTTAAAGAAGTAAAAGCTCCTGAAACAGTAGTTGAAGTTGAAGTTCCAGCCGAAGTAGCTGTAGAAGTAGCAGCTGAAGTTCCTACTAAAACGCAACCTGTTGCCAAACAAGGTGAGAAAAAACCTCGCGACCGGATCATTAAAAAACCAATTTTAGCATCCGAAATCAAAGCTACTGTTTTAACTACTGAAATAGAAGAAGCGGAAACAACACCTACAACTACCGAAGTGACTGAAAGCGTTACAAATACAGAAAATTCGAATACTGAAAACGAAACGCCACAACAAGCTCCTCAACCCGAAGCACATCAAAACAGACACAAGCAACAAGACAATAACCGTCAACGTTTCAACCCACATCAACGCAACGAAAAACAATTCGATTTTGATGGAATTCTTGAAGGTACAGGTACACTTGAAATGATGCAAGATGGTTACGGTTTTTTACGTTCGGCCGATTACAATTACCTTGCTTCGCCCGACGATATTTATGTATCGCAATCGCAAATTAAACTTTTTGGACTTAAAACGGGCGACACTGTAAATGGTGCTATCCGTCCACCCAAAGAAGGCGAAAAATACTTTCCACTTATTAAAGTTAATAAAATCAATGGCCGTTCACCCGAATACGTTCGCGACCGTGTACCATTTGAACATTTAACTCCATTATTTCCGGATGTGAAATTTAACCTTACAAGCGGAAAAGGCGATTCTTTATCGACTCGTATGGTTGATTTATTTTCGCCAATCGGAAAAGGACAACGTGGATTAATTGTAGCTCAACCTAAAACTGGTAAAACAGTACTATTGAAGGACATAGCAAACGCAATTGCACAAAATCATCCGGAAGTATATATGATTGTACTTTTGATTGACGAACGTCCTGAAGAGGTTACTGATATGGCCCGCAGCGTACGCGCCGAAGTAGTTTCATCTACTTTCGACGAGCCAGCTGAGCGTCACGTAAAAGTAGCAAGTATGGTACACGAAAAAGCAAAACGTATGGTTGAATGTGGACAAGATGTAGTTATTCTGCTCGACTCTATTACTCGTTTGGCTCGTGCATACAATACCGTTTCGCCAGCATCGGGTAAAATTCTTTCGGGTGGTGTTGATGCCAACGCATTGCACAAACCAAAGCGTTTCTTTGGTGCTGCTCGTAATATCGAAAACGGCGGTAGCTTAACAATTATTGCTACTGCTCTTACCGAAACTGGTTCGAAAATGGACGAAGTAATTTTCGAAGAATTTAAAGGTACAGGTAATATGGAATTGCAATTGGATCGTAAATTATCGAACAAACGTATTTTCCCTGCTGTGGATATCATGGCTTCAAGTACTCGTCGCGACGATTTATTACTCGATCAAGACACACTCAACCGTATGTGGATTATTCGTCGTCATTTATCCGACATGAACTCTACAGAGGCAATGGAATTTTTGAGAGACAGAATGGAGCGTACCGAAAATAACACAGAATTTTTATTAAGCATGAATAGCTAATTAAATTAATAAACACAAAAGATTAAAGATGAAACTATTAGAAGGAAAAGTGGCTATTGTAACAGGAGCTGCACGCGGTATTGGTAAAGCAATTGCTTTGAAATTAGCCTCAGAAGGAGCTAACATTGCATTCACCGATTTAAACATCGACGAAAATGCATTGAATACCCAAAAAGAATTGGAAGCAATGGGCGTAAAAGCAAAAGGTTATGCTTCGAACGCTGCTAATTTCGACGAAACACATGCCGTTGTCGAAGAAATTGTTAAAGAATTTGGACGTGTAGATGTTCTTGTAAATAATGCAGGTATTACCAAAGATGGTTTAATGATGCGCATGAGCGAACAACAATGGGACATGGTAATTAATGTAAACTTGAAATCAGCTTTTAACTTTATACATGCATGTACGCCTGTAATGATGAAACAAAGAGCTGGTAGCATTATCAATATGAGTTCGGTAGTTGGTGTATCGGGTAATGCCGGACAATCAAACTACTCTGCTTCGAAAGCCGGTATGATTGGGTTGGCTAAATCAGTTGCTAAAGAATTTGGTTCACGTGGTATACGTGCTAACGCTATTGCTCCTGGTTTTATCGAAACTGAAATGACTCACGCACTAACCGAAGAACAACGTGCTAAATGGAATGAACTTATTCCATTGCGTCGTGGTGGAAAACCTGATGAAGTTGCTGCAGTTACTTTATTCTTAGCTTCGGATCTTTCGAGCTATGTAAGCGGACAAGTTATTAATGTTTGCGGTGGAATGAACACTTAATGCAAATTAAGAATTAAGAATTAAGAATGCATGGTTGCTTATGGCTTCCATGCATTTTTTTATTCGTAAAATTTAAATTATTTCGCCACTTCCAATACAGTAGGTTGCATCGGCATCGTATATCACACCAAATTGCCCAGGTGCAATGCCTTGTAATTTGTTTTCGGAGAAAATTCGGTATCCTTCGGGGGTTTTAATAATGTTCGCTTTAGAAAATTCAGGCGTATGACGAATCTTAAAAGTTACCTGACAGGCATCGTTATCCCATGGATTATCGGTAATGAAATGAAAATCGCGCATCGAAAATTCCTTACCATATTGTGTTTCGGTATCAAAACCTTTCGAAGCCCAAACAATATTGGCATCCACATCCTTACGTATAACATACCATGGACCTCCTGAGAGCCCTAATCCTTTGCGTTGGCCAACAGTATGAAACCAATATCCTTTATGTCGGCCCAAAATTTTACCTGTTTCGAGTTCTACAATTGGACCTTCTTTTTCACCTAAATACCTTCGAATAAAGTCGTTGTAGTTTACTTTTCCTAAAAAGCAAATTCCTTGACTATCCACGCGTTTTGCACTGGGCAAATTAGCCGATCGAGCAATATCGCGCACTTCGCTTTTCATCATATCCCCAATGGGAAACATAAGTTTCGAAACTTGCAAATGATTTATTTGGGCCAAAAAATCGGTTTGATCTTTTACGGGGTCTTTGGCAGTTCCTAAATAGGTCTTGCCATCGCGTTCGAATGTTGTAGCATAATGTCCTGTAGCAGTTTTGTCGAACTCCTTCCCTACCCGCTGCTCAAACACACCAAATTTAATCAGTTTATTGCACATTACATCCGGGTTTGGCGTAAGTCCATCACGTACTTTACGAATGGTATAATC
>CAIWIS010000339.1 GCA_903912795.1 uncultured Bacteroidales bacterium | reverse complement strand
TGCTTCTGTTGGTGTACAGGGTGCTTTAGTGCAATCGTATGGTGGTTTTACATGGTTAGCAAATACTACGTTAAACTCACTAACAGCTAATACACCCAAAACAATTACTTATGATGTTACAACTACCTCAACAAATACAGGAATGTGTAAATTGGTTGTGTATTATGGTGGGTTAGCAACTGGTGCTAATATTTTAATCGATAACGTAACAGTTACAGAGAAAACTGGAACTTCACTTACAAATACAAACCTATGTAACGGTGATTTTGAAACTGTATCGGGAAGTGGAATTTATAATCCAACCAATTACACCTACAACGGATTAACTACTGGAACACCTACTAAAGCCCAAAGTGAATTATATTATGGTTGGAGTTTGGTAAAACTTACTGCATCAACAGCTGCTATGACAGCTGCCATAGATAATACAACACCTTTGACAGGAACAAACTCAATGAAGCTAACTTCAACAGGTACTGCTACAGCAACAACTACCGATTTGCAATTTGATTGGGTATTCGGAGGTATAAAAGATGCTAATTATACGGTTTCATTTAAAGCAAAAACGGATGCTGCGGGTGGATATAACTTAAGGGTAGCATTACAATCGTGGGGTGGTAATAATTATATCAACGAACAAACTTGTGCACTAACCACAACTGCTCAAACATTTACACTGACAAGCACTGCTACTTTTGCATATTCGGATGGTAGGAATATTATGAAATTTTTGCTTGGAACTTTACCTAATGGTGTTTCGGTTTGGTTGGATGATATTGTAATTGCCGTAAAACAAACACCTACAATTACATGGACACAATCTGCGTTAAGTTTAAAAACCACTGATATGCCATATATAAGTTTAACTGCAGCTACATCTAATATGTCGTCAGTTACAACTCCTGTTCCTTCGGCAATTACTTATTCGTCGGATAATACAAACGCAGTTACAGTAAACGGAACTACGTTGACCATCGTGGGTGCTGGAACTGCTACTATTACAGCATCACAAGCTGCTGATGCAAATGGTTTTTATAGTGCTGCAACGCCTGTTTCAAAATCGATATCTATTAATCAAAACGGTTACCGGGGAACAATATTAAGTAATGGTACTTTTGAACTTGGTACAGATGCATCTTCCAATGTAAGTTGGTGGCAAAAAACGGGTACAGCAGCAAATTTTACGTATGCTATTGACAATACAAGTCTTATAAGTGGAACAAACTCTGCAAAACTAACAGTTACTACTGCAGGTTCAGCCACGCAATGTGCACTTTTCCAGTATATGACACTACCTAAACCATCAACCTATACAGTTACTTTTAAAGCAAAAGCAAGTACGGCATGTACAATTCAGGCGGCATTGGTACAATCATATCAACCTTTTGGTTGGATAACAGGAGGAAATGCATCGTTTAATGTAACTACTTCTACACAAACATTTTCGTATGATATAACCACCACTTCGGCAACTGGTCTTTGCAAGTTCGCATTTTATTTTGGAAATGTACTGACGGATATTTACTTAGATGATATTACGATAGTGGAGAAAACACCACTGACTAATGCAAATATGTGTAACGGCGATTTTGAGACAACCATGAATAATGCAATTTATGCACCTACAAATTACACCTATAACGGTTTAACAAGTGGGACTCCATCGGCTACAGAAAATAATTTGTATTTTGGTTGGAGCTTACTAAAATTAACTGCATCTACAGCCGCTATGACAGCAACAACTGAAACAGGAGTTGATAAAATTGCCGGAAGTCAATCCATTAAATTGACTTCAACGGGTACTGCTACTGTCACTTCAACCGATTTACAGTTGGCTTATGTATTTGCAGGAGTAAAAGACAAACAATACAACGTTTATTTTAAAGCAAAAGCATCAGCAGCTACCACTATGGGTGTAATGTTACAAGCATGGTCGTATTCGGCTAGTCCTACCATTACTTATCTGAGTGAACAAACAATTAGTTTAACAACAACGGTTCAAACTTTTGGGTTTACAACTACAAATCCATTTTTACAGCCCGACGGACGTAATATTATACAATTCTTGTTAGGAAAACTACCAAACGGTGTCTCGGTATGGATTGACGATGTGGTAGTTCAACCTGTTCAAGCAGCTGTTACAACTCCGGTACTCACTTGGTCGCAAAGTTTAACCGGATTGTCGGTAAGTAGTAGTCCAGTAAGTTTAACTGCAAATTCAAATTATACACCTGCTTCTTCTCCTGTAGCATCAGCCATAACGTATGGTTCGAGCAATACGGCTGCAATTACGGTAAGTGGCTCAACCTTAACTATTGTTGGTGCTGGTACATCAAACATAACTGCTTATCAAGCAGCCGATGCAACTGGGAATTATTCAGCAGCAACTGCAGTTGTTCAATCGGTTACCATTGCTAAATCTACACCAACAATTACAGTAACACCTATTGGAACATATACCTACAATGGTTCGCCTCAAGGTCCAAATGCTGTAACTAAAGGTGGTTCAACCGGAGCAGTAACTTACAGTTATGTTGGAGTAAATGGAACTTCATATTCAGCAAGTGCTACCCAACCAACCAATGCCGGAAGTTATACGGTGACGGCAAATGTGGCAGCCGATGCTAATTACAATGCAGCTAGTTCGTCGGCAACAGCATTTAGTATTCTTTCGACAGGTAATATCGCTTCCGATACAAATATATCATCATTGATACTTTCAACTGCTAGTAATATTTCTGTAGATGCAGGAAAAACCTTAGTAATCGATGCAAATACCGATGTAAATTCGCTTACAATTGCTCCCGGAGCCAAACTCACATTAAACTCTGGATCGT
>CAIWIS010000338.1 GCA_903912795.1 uncultured Bacteroidales bacterium | reverse complement strand
TTCTGATAACTTTCTTTGAAAATTTCCTGCCCCAGACTTTCAATATTTTTTCGTGGATTCCAGCTTTCCGATTGTTCGATGCGCTCTTCGGCAAAGTTTGTGAGCCATGTGAGTAATTGCTTGTTTTCCTCTTTGTTTAAGTCTAAAAAAAGATTGTCGATAGATTGTTGGAGTGTAGTGTCGCTATCCAATTCAAGATTATATCCTCCTTGTACTCCTATTTCGCGTGCAAATGCTCGAATTACTTGTTGGAAAAACTTATCGATTGTACTAATTGAAAACGAAGAATAATCGTGCAAAATGGCAATAAGAATTTTGCGCGCACGATGATTTACGGCATCGGAAGTGAGCGAGTAAGCCTTCATTAAATCAGTTCGGTAATCTGAACCCTGATCAGTGCTTAGCGCATGTAACTCCTTCAGAATACGCGACTTCATTTCTTCGGTAGCTTTATTCGTAAACGTAACAGCCAAAATTTTACGGTAAGTATGTTCGTTTTTTCTACTGAAAAGCAAGCGAATATAATCACCTGTCAATCGATGTGTTTTTCCTGAACCAGCCGAAGCACGATAAATATTCAACATAAACGATAATTTATTTCAAGGTAAACAGTTAATTGCAAAAAGCAGTAACTTACGGCATTTTTGGATATTTGCTAAAATCAGGTTTCCGTTTTTCCAAAAATGCGTTTTTACCTTCGTGCGCTTCTTCGGTCATATAATATAGCATGGTGGCATTACCTGCTAATTCCTGAATTCCAGCTTGTCCATCAAGTTCGGCATTGAGTCCGGCCTTAATCATGCGCAATGTAAGTGGCGAGTGTTGCATCATTTGTTGGCACCAACTTACAGTTTCATCTTCGAGTTTATCAAAAGGCACAACTGTGTTTACCAATCCCATTTCCAACGCCTCAGCAGCTGAATATTGTTTGCAAAGGAACCAAATTTCGCGGGCTTTTTTCTGTCCAACGATGCGCGCTAAGTACGATGAACCAAAGCCAGCATCGAAGCTTCCTACCTTTGGACCAGTTTGTCCGAAAATTGCATTTTCGGATGCAATCGACAGGTCGCAAACTACGTGTAGTACATGTCCACCACCAATGGCAAAGCCATTTACCATAGCCACAACCGGTTTAGGCATACTACGAATCAACTTCTGTAAATCCAGTACATTCAAACGTGGAATTCCATCCTTACCAATATAACCAGCAGTTTGTTTTACATTGATATCACCACCACTGCAAAATGCTTTATCGCCTTCGCCAGTAAGTATAATGGTTCCAATGTCCTGACTATCACGACAAAAAACCATCGCCTCAATCATTTCTTTAATCGTATCAGGCGTAAATGCGTTGCGATAACGTGGGCGGTTGATCGTAATTTTTGCTATTCCTTCGAAATAATCGAATTTAATTTCTTCAAATTCTTTAATTGTTGTCCAGTTTCTCATAATGTTTTTTGATATTTGCTTTGCGATATTAGCCTTCGGCGATATTTGCTTTGCGATATTTGCCTTCGGCGATATTTGCTTCGCGATATTTGCCTTCGGCGATATCTGCTTCGCGATATTTGCCTTCGGCGATTTTAGCTTCGCGATATTATTTGATATAGATTGATATTGTGCTAGATGTTATTTTTGTTGAATGGTTGATTTCTCAATCAATTTTTCATGAGCATTTATGAAATTATTCATTTTTATTCCCAATTTATTTAATTTTTCAAGCATTAAAACCGAAACTTCTTCCGATACTAATTTCCTCCTTTTTGCTTTTTCAAACCATGTTTTACTCTCATAAAGTGACCCACGCGAATAATAATAAAAAGTTCTTGAATCTTTAAACGAATTTCTACCAATACCTTCACTTATATTTGCACTAACTGAGTCAATTGCACGTGTCCATTGCTTTCCAATAGTGTCTTTTGGGAAATAATCCCATTTCATAACAATCTCCCAAACTTCATCAGATAAATCCATTGAAAGATTGTAAATTTCTAGATATTCAAGTTTCATATTTTTTCGTTTTATCTCATTTTATCGCCGCAAGCAAAATATCCACCCTTATCGCCGCAGGCAAAATATCAACAAATATCGCCGCAGGCAAATATCCACCTTTATCGCCGCAGGCAAAATATCAACAAATATCGCCGCAGGCAAATATCCACCCTTATCGCCATAGGCAAAATATCAACAAATATCGCCGCAGGCAAATATCCACCCTTATCGCCGTAGGCAAATATTCTTAAAATATCCTTTATAGTTCTCAGTGTTTAAATCAGCATCGGTAAATACTTCTAAAACAGTTGCCTTTGAAGCATTCAAAAGTGTTTTTATGCTCGTTTCCAGTTCATCAGTTTTGTCGCAGTTTAAATAATCCAATCCAAATGCTTCTACCAGCGATTTTATTTTTACATGATGTGGTGTGGTGAAAAAGTCTAAGCTATTCTTCATTAATGCTTTATCGCCTATAAATCGAAAAATATTACCTCCATTATTATTCATTACAATAATTTTCAGATTATTGCTTATGTAATTGTTCCACAGAGCATTGGAATCGTAAATAAACGAAATATCGCCGGTCAGAAAAACGGTTGGTTGTCCCGAAGTGTATGCATAGCCAGCTGCTGTGGACATGCTTCCATCTATGCCCGACGTGCCCCGATTGCAGATATAAGTAAGGTCGGTGCGAGCCGGAAAAAGTTGCGTCCAGCGAACTGAAGTGCTATTGGCCAAATGCAAAGTTGTGTTTTGAGGAATCAACGCAAGCAATTGCTTTGTTATAACCATATCCGAAATTGGCTGATCGGTACTGAATTCATGGTGGAGCGTATTTACAGTTGCCATTTCGCTCATGTAAAATTCGGAAAAATCACTTTTGCATTGTCCAAAAGGCATTTTACCAATACTTTCGGTAGCATAGCCTGGAATGATCGTTGTCAGACTTTTGTAAGTGTCAACATAAGGCATCGACGATTCAATTTGCCATTGTTCGGTAGTTTGATGGTTGCGCAGAAATATTTTTAATTGTTTGCAAATTACAGAGTGACCAATGGTTACTAATAAATCTGGGGCAAATAAATCTTTATTAGCAAGTGAATTTATTCTGGCAAACAATGCTTCGGGCTGCGTAATAATGTTTTCACCAGAGATATTCGAAAGGTTTTCAGCTATTACTACTACATCAGGTTCATTGGCAAGCTGTTGCGCTAATTTTGATAAGCAATCATTTTTTGGGAAAACACCAAAAACAACCATTTTACGTTTGTGACTTTTCCAACTGTTTTGAAGCAATTTCAAACTTTCGTTGTTTATAGTTGGTTGAGAAAAAAGCGTTTTGATAATTTTGGGGTTGCTATGATTTTCGGGCAATGCAGTATAAATTGGTTCGCGAAGTGGAACATTTATTTGCACCGGACCTTGCGGATAAGTCACAGCTGTATCAATGGCTTGCGAAACTTGTCGGTCGCAGAAATTTAAGTCAGCATCCACTAGCGTTTCAACAGGTAAATCGAAACTCGCTTTTATATAATTTCCAAAAATATTGTTTTGTCGAAGTGTTTGTCCATCAGCCTGATCAATCATTTCGGCAGGACGGTCGGCAGTAAAAACCAACAATGGCAAATTCTGATAATAAGCCTCGGCTATAGCTGGTGCAAAATTCAAAACTGCTGTTCCCGAAGTGCAAACCAATGCAACGGCTTCGCCATTTTGCTGAGCCATTCCCAATGCAAAATAAGCTGCCGAGCGTTCATCTGCAATACTCAAGCATTCCATGTCGGGCTGAGCCGTGAAAGCAAAAATAAGAGGCGCATTACGCGAGCCCGGGGCAATAACCACCTTCTTTACGCCATGCTGAGCGCAAATTTCGGGTATATTTTTTATTCCTTGACGGAAGTGATTCATTTCTTCTAATTTTTATTGTATGTCAAATTAACAATGCCAGTATTAAATTTTTCAACATCTACAAGCATCCAGTTCGATGGCAAAGATTTACCTACAAATAAAGGAATACCTTCGCCAAGAACTACCGGAGCAATCGAAATTATCATTTTATCAACCAGATTATTGTTTAAGTAAAAGTGGATTAATTCACCTCCACCAACTAACCAACAGTTTTTAGAGTTCGATAGTTTAATTTGATGTGTAAAAGTGTTTAATTCATTATTTACTAAAAAAGTATTTGGAGTTGAAATGGTTAGCTCTGAATTTCTCGAAACAATATAGGTTTTTTTATTTGTGTATGGCCAATCTATTCCAAATCCAATCAATATGTCATACGTTTTTCGCCCCATAATTATTGTATCAATATCAGCTAGAAGTTCATTGTAACCATGGTCAATGTTGTCAGGATTTGGCAAATTATCCAACCAATCCAACGAACCATTTCCTCGGGCAATAAAACCATCGATACTCGAAGCTATATATAAAATTACTTTGCTCATTTGTATATTCTTGTCTGCGTCAAGCGAAGGTATTATCAAATTACCACATCACTATTACGATTCAAAAGTAATGCTTTTTGCCGAATTATTAATTATCAGATTGATTTCTTTGAAAAAAAACAATTACGTTGGGCTTGATGTTTTGAAAGTGTTGCAATTTAATTTGGCGATAGCTAATGATTCCTAAAAAATGAATAGCAATTACCACAAAGCGACCGTCTGCCGCAACTTAACAAAACTGCCATTCAACAGCTAAAGGTTTTGATGCATAATGCTACGCTAAAAAACCTGAAATAAAACAAGATTTGTTTGTAACTTACTCTTAAAAAAAACAAACACATCCCGGCACCGACCGTCCTGGCAAATATTGGAACGACCTTAAAAAGAAAGTCAAGATTGAAGGAAGTCAACTGTCCGAAAAAATCGGACAGTTGAAAATGCTCGCTGCCGATGATAAGGGATACTTTACATCGCTCAATGCCATAAAAAAAAAAAATCAATAACTGATAACATAGCATAACCCCGAAAGGGGTTAAATGTGCTTAACCTTGTACGAAGTGCAAGGATAAAACAACTCCAAACTTCACCTCACAACCCCGAATGGGGTTGAATAAATAAAAATTGTTTAAAACTTCTCTAAGAAAACATTAAACTAATCACTATTAGTTTTAAAATAATTAGTTACTTTGTAGCTGGAAAAATCAATCAATAAAATGGACTATTAAAACCTTTTTGATAACATAATAATACACCCCAAAAGTTTTTTGTCCAACTTTTGGGGTGCAGTTCAAAGACGGTGATTTTTTCATTTCCGATTGGTTACGGAACCGAAATACTGTTGAGTTTTTGGGAATATGGGAAAGAGTTTACAATCCGGATTTTAATTATGGCGAATATGCCATAATTAAAAGTCAAGCAGGGTTGAATAATTATAAAATAAGTGTTAAGGAATGGGTTGAAAAAACCAATGCAATAGGTTTAAAAGCTTCAGCTGGAAGATATGGAGGTACGTATGCTCATCCCCTTACTGCCCGAAGTCTGTTTCACAAAACAGAATAAATGCGTTATCGCTGGGCGAACTCTTTGACTTCGTCCGGTGGGAAGCAAGTCTCCTGACTTGCATATTAAAAATATAATATTTAAAGCGGTCCCGATAGCTATCGGGATAATTTCCATAGGTCATAGTCTGGAGACATACGACTAGCATCCAGCACGAGACTAAAGCTACGGAGAGCGGGGTTTCACTGGCTGTGAAGCCCTTATTTTGTTGTTATACCGTCACTTTTATGAAAATCACTGCAGGATTACACTAATGGTTATTCTTATTCAGTCACTTTACAGTTTTTTTTATATTTTTGCACATATATCCAACTATCTATAACCATTAAAAATCTTTTTAATTAATTATGTCTGAAATTCATCGCACTATCAAAGCCTTTTTGTATCCGAACACTATGAAAAATGCCAAAGGCACTTACATTGCTCAAACAAGTAAATATCAAACTTACAATGTTCGGGAAATTTGCGAAATTGCAAAAGAAAAATCGGGCTTGCCAAATGCCGATTCAATCGAGTACCACGTCAATCTTTTTATGAACGAAATGATGGAGTTAATTGAAGATGGAAATAAGGTTAATACCGGCTATTTTATGGCTCAGGCTAATATAAAAGGCTCTTTTAACTCTTTGGGCGATACCTACGATCCCCAAAGACACAATGTTGATATTTCATTCTGGCCCGGAGCTAAAAGCCGCCAAAGAGCAAGCAAAATGAGAGCTGAAATACTGGATGTCAGACCGTTGAATTTTGGCGTATGGCGAATTACCGATGGTCAAACGGGACTGGAAGTACGAAAACTTGTTATGAACAGAGTGATTATTATCAATGGCGAAAAAATAAAAATAACAGGCGATGACCCCAAAGCAGGACTGTACCTTATTCACACCGAAAGTGGTAGCGAAATGCATTTCTCGGAATCTAAACTGTATAAAAATGGTAATGCCAAAATTATGCTTATAGTGCCTGAGCTGCTTCCCGGCAACTATCAACTTAAAATAACCACCCAATACGGCGGCAAAGGAAAACCACTTGCCCAATCGCGGAGCTGCGTATATGGTAATCTGCTTCAGGTTGATTAACTAATCTAAGGTAGTTTGACACGTACCAGTCAAACTACTTGACTGGTATGTGTCAAAGTATTTGACCGGTACCGGTCAAAGAGAAATATTAGCAGTATATTCACAGGCTGTTATTATCCTGATCTACAGCAATACTTTCCCATACCCGATGGAGCTATACTTCATTCTAAAATAAGGTTTTAATTTCTTTAAATGTATAAATAATTATGTTTATATTTGCAGGGTAGAAAACACACAACTGCACATTTACATAAATAAGGCGGATATGTGAAATAAATTAGAAAAAATAATGCTGATATAAGTAATATATAGTACATGTTTCGGTGTTAGGTTCCATTCAAAAAAAAATAAGACAGTGCAAATCTGAACAACAAAACATTAAACAAAAATCTCAATTCAAAATACTATGACCGACAACAATTTGCCTGCAATGAGTAATGGTAATGCTTTAAATAAAATAGAGCAAAAACTGACTATTACCAATAATCTTTTAGCAAAAGCTGAAGACAAATGGCTGGTTGAATTTTTTATCAGACATCCTGAATTGTTTATTAAACTTGTTTCTTCGTTTTATCCTTTGACTGAAACTCATTTAGAAGTATATGAGGAGAATTGGAATTGGAGCGAAAT
>CAIWIS010000337.1 GCA_903912795.1 uncultured Bacteroidales bacterium | reverse complement strand
GTAATTTTCCCTGTTAAACCCGCTTTTTCAACTTTTTGTTTACCAACTTCCATCATTTGGTCCGAAATGTCAACTCCATAAGCTAATTCAGGTTCAAGGTATTCAAACGCTTTAATGCATATATCGCCGGTGCCGGTAGCTATGTCAAGTATTGTTTTTGGATTGAAAGGTTTAAGACTTAGCAGTGCTTTTTTACGCCAATAACGAGCCATACCCCAAGTCATAATATCATTAAAGGCATCGTACTTTGCCGATATGGTGTTGAACATGCGTGAAAGCTGTGTAGTCTTTGCTTCGTGTTCGTTATAGGGCTTAACTTTGGTATATTCCTTGGTTTCTGATTGCATTAGTCTGTTTCTAAAATTGAATTTGTATACTTTTATCAATGAAGTATGGCTCAACTAGTTTTCGATCGGCCACACTTAACGTTGATAAAACATTATTTCGAACATCTAGTTCATTCGAATCGTTAAATTTCATCGAATAATACTTTTTATCCAATAGCGTTTCAATCCATGACGCTTCAATATCCGATGTGGTTATCTTTGTGTAATTTATCCAACTTTTAGTTTCAGGAAGCTCAACTTTAATAGCTATTCTCTGCCAATTTTCATTATAAAAACTCAAGGTTGAAAACATAATCGGTTGCGATATAGTATTAATTATTGCTATTGAAAATGAATGGTTTGATGCGTTTAGTCGTTTTATTTCGGTAGTGCCTGTAGCCGAGGTTTTAACAATGATATGGCAGGAAGCAGTGTCATATTTAAGCAAAATTGTATTGGAACCAACTAAATTTTTAACGCTATCATTTTTTCCCGCCTTAAAGTATTCAGTTAATTCATACCGTTGTTTGGATGTGAGAGTAGGTATTAAATTGTCGGGTAATTTAATAAAAAGCGAATCGGTAGTACTGCTAAATGCCGAAGTGTAAGCTAGCAATAAAACAGCTAATATTTGAAAAAGTTTTTTCATTATTTTTTATAAACTAATTTTGTCTGATTCTTAATTTTCTCATTAAAAATCGTCCAATAATACCGAAACATTTCATTAACACTCTGAAAATCTTCTTTGTACACAAATCCCATTCCTTGTGTTGTTTTGGCTTCTTTCAATTGTGCGCGGTCAATAGTATGGCTGTATGCTTTGAACCTCAATTTACCACTTTCGGTTAATAAGTATTCAAAATCCACATCCCACATATAACGGTCATCTGGATTTTGGGTGTATTTATCAGCTCGGTAGCCTACATTACTATTTACAATTATGCGGTCGTTTGGTTGTAACATTACCTGTGCTTTGTATTGATTATCAGTAGCATCGGTTTGTTGCCAATCAAAACCAAACGAAAGCATATCACTTTTCAATGTTTTTTGGATAAAATTATTTAAGTGAGCACTTAATGTTGATGTTACAAACGAACTTATTGCACCTTGGTTAGCATTTGTAACTTGCTCAGGATTGTAAAAACTATTGGCTGCCAATAAATAAGCAATCTGACGATTCATCATCTCTTCGGTATTAATAATACTACGTAGTTTCTGCTTCATACTTTCGTCGGCAGTAGGTAGGTCAATTTCGAATTTTATGGTCGGAGTCATCAAGTCATCGGTAAGTTTTAGAATACAATTTACAGGCATGCTTGTGCGTCGAGTCGACGAAGAAAGCTCTTCAGCCTTCATAATGCTACTTAACGAGGCTGTAAGCGGGTATATGGCGCGTATATTTACTTTTGCACCAAAAGGATCGCCTGTCCACGAAAGTGTACTTCCATCGTCGATTTTAAACTCCTTACGCACAATTGTTTGTAGTGTAAAAAGGTAATATCCATTGTTTATAGTATATGTTCCATACAGTTTTATGTCCGAGAATGTATCGAATTGTACTCGCAAACTTCCATTTCCACGACCAGCAATTACGTCGCCAGCTTTTGGGTCAACTATTAATTGCATGTCAGCATCATTAGTAACATCGATGTTTAAATCTACCTTCGTATTGAAACGGTTTTTGTCGATTATTGGTTTTGTTGCAATACTAGCATTAGACAGACTTTCGAATCGGATAAAGCTATTGTCCGAAGCAGTTGAAACACCACCCATTTGAATAAATGCTTTCGATTTTGGCTGTGTTACTGCATTTATTACAATGCTGCATTCATCATCGTTTCCAGTAATGTTTACAGTACCAGTAGCGTATGCTTTGCCATAAAAATAATCATTATCTTTGGATTGAGTATCCATGCCAATAATATTTTTGCCTTTGATATTGATATTGTAATTCATTTTTGAGAACAAACCATTGTGATTAACAATTCCATTTAAAGTGCCTTTATTTCGTTCGGCATCATAAAACTCAATATTCTTTAATTTGATGGATTTGCGTGTTAGTTTAATTGTATCGCTAAAATAATAATTTGTTTTCAGAACACTTACTGTCATTTGCGCTTTATCAATATATGCTTCACCCTCAAAACCCATAGTTTTGGTTGGTCCAAACATTCGAATTTTGCCATAACCATTTCCTTTTACATTATCAACTACACCTGCAAAGTAACGCTGCAAAAATTCGATGCTCAGTCCATTTAAATCAAAATTCACATCAATCGAATCTGTTTTTGGTTCAAAAATACCTTTAGCAGTTCCAATGGTATCTTTTTTGTTTTTTATAAAATCGGCATAGAGTAACATTTGGCTGTTTTTATTATCCCAAGTCGATTTTATTGTAGCATCGCCAATACTTTTATTGTTAATCATTGCGTTGTTTACGAATAAATTAGCTAAAAAAATTGGCTGATTTTGTTTTGTTTGAAGCGAAGCATTTCCAGTTACAAAACCACCTATCTGAATGCCTTTAAGCTTGAGTAAATTCATTACAAAATCCAAATTCAAGTCATTCATGGCAAAATTCAGATTGTTGCCCATTTTTTTCGAAACTGTTCCATCAACATGTATGAATTGTGAATTTTTTTCGAATTTAAAATTATTTATTGATAATGTGCTGTCTGATTTGAAATCAATTGAACTGGGCTGAATATGCCATATTGAATCAGATATAATTAGTTGAGTTGGCTTAAACTGTAAATTAGCAGCTAGTTTACCATCGGAATTAGTGAATTTGGTAACTGCAGCCACTTCGCCAGCATTAGTTACTGCTTTTGAATCTGATAACCATCCAAGTACGGTCGAAACTGAATCGTTTGAAGCTGTTGATGTGAGGTATACATTGGTTAAACCTTGTTTTTGTAACAGTTGACCACGAGTTGATATCTGCAATTGTTTACCTG
Organism: uncultured Bacteroidales bacterium; assembly: GCA_903912795.1. GTDB lineage: Bacteria > Bacteroidota > Bacteroidia > Bacteroidales > Paludibacteraceae > Paludibacter. Next base: position 3,386 of record CAIWIS010000337.1, on the reverse strand, counting down.
CATTATCGATATTCAATTTTATTTTCTCAATTTCTTGTTTGTTATATCTAAACCTTGGTATGTCACCTTCAATTTTTAGTTTATTACTAATGTTATTGATACTACCTTTAATTAGGGCTGATTCCATTAGTTGATAAGGTAATTCTAAAACTTCCGAAATTGCTTTGGTGTTAGTTATTTTAAGGTCAAAATCAATATAATTATTGCTCGATTTTACAATTTGGTTTTTGGCTAGCGATGGTAAATAATTTTTTAAAATATCGTTGATTATACTTGGAACCTTGCTGTATTTAAATTGTCCGGCAAAACTGCCATTCAAAAAGTCGGAATTTATGCTGAAATTAGTGTTCTTATCATCAATTCTGCTTATAAATTTTATGTTTTCAATATTAAGTGTCTTGTTTTTATTAGTAAAAACTATATTGTTAAATGCCACATATCCGTTAATATCGTCGGCAGTTTTTCCCATCATATTTGTTTTTCCATCAAATGCCAGCAATGAGCCTGCATACTTTTCGGTGATGTTTAATGCGTGTAAATCAGCATCTTTTACATTTAGTGTAAAATCGAAAACGGGTAGTTTTTTTGTTAAGTCAATAATTCCCTTAAAATCAGCATCAATATTTTTATCGTTTACTTTAACGGCTCCATCAAAACCTGAACCATCGTATTTGCCGTCGAGCAAAATATCATTGTAGGTGTAATTGAGAAGTTGCAAACTTTCAATTTCGCCTTTTACCTTGCCTTTCAATGGTTTACCTTCCAGTTTTTTGCCATTAGTAGATATATTCATCGACAAAGCTCCAATTTTTCCCGAATTGAGTAATTTGTTAATTTCGAGGTTGTTCGTTTTTAAAGAACCGCTGTAGGTAAGGTCTTTCAGTTGATTTTCGAATTTTAATAAAATATCAGTTGAAATTGAACCAATATTTGTTTTGAGATTGCCATAAGTAACTAAATTACTCAAAAAACCAGTTATATTGCCCTTGTAGCGCATTTGTCCTAAGTTGTTTAATTCTTTAGGTAGTATAAGTGGTTTTTTTGTGATTCGCGAAACAAAATCTTGAATCTCAGATTTATTTACCGAAAATTCCTTTATATCAGTATATATAAATGCATCTTGAATTGATGGAAGACCATTTATTTCAATATCAGTGTTTAAATACAATGATTTTCCATGTTTCAGTTCTAAGTTTTTGACTTTAAGATTTGATATACTCCCACTCAATGTGCCACTAATGTCAACAAATTCGGTAAGATTTTCAAATTCGGGTACAAATGCTTTAAAATCAGTTAAGTTAATTAACGAACGATTCAATGGTATTTTAAGTTTCACCTTTTCAGCAAAATTCTTAAAATTACTCAAACTGTCGTATTTAATTTCAATATCTGATAAGTTTAAACTTGATGTTGGCAAATCGAGTTCAATAAATTGAATTTTTGCTTGCTTTGTTGATCCAATTAGTTGAGTTGATAATTTTTTCAATTCAAAACCAGATATTTCTTTTAAGTTTATGTTTTTGATGTTTACACTTAAAGTGTCTGATGTTAATGTGTTTAATTCAATATCAGCATTTAAATCGGTGAATTGCAGGTTTGTTGGGTCAAATTTCCCTTTGTGTGGTTTTGGCGTATCTGTTTCGGTTTTGTAATTAAATGCAGAATTACGAATACTTAAATTGCGAATTTTATATTCCAAATTGGAAGGTTTTTTATCTTCTGTTTTTTTAAAGGCATTGATTATAAAATCAATATTCGTTTTGCCATCATTAAATTGTTTTACATTACCACGTAAATTATCAAATTCTAAGGCTGTAATAAGTACTTTCCCTTTCAAAAGTTTCCATAATTGTAGATCGAGATAGGTTTTTTTGATATATAAAAGGGTGTCTTTTTGTTGATCTTCAATATAAAGATCTTTTATACGAATGGTGTTAAATAATTGGTAATGTATATCGCCAATAGTAACCTTGGAAGCAATTTTTTGAGAAATTTCATTTTCGATTATATCCGAAAAGTAGTTTTGTATTCTGCTGAATTGCAATACAATAGGGATTGTTGCAGCAACTATCATTAGCGCTGCAACAAAATTGGCAAATATGTTTATCGTTTTTTTTATACCTTTGGACATTATTTTATGCAAAAATAGTGATTTATTTTTGTTTATCGGCATTCAAAAGTGCTTAATACACAATTATTGTTCCATAATTTTTTAGAATGAAACGAGTTTATATTCTTGGCATCGAATCTTCATGTGATGACACATCGGCAGCCATAATTAAAGATGGAATTTTACTTTCCAATATTACTGCCTCACAATCGGTACATGCTAAGTATGGTGGTGTAGTTCCTGAATTGGCATCCAGAGCGCATCAGCAAAATATTATTCCTGTGGTGCATCAAGCAATTAAGGAAGCTGGTATTTCGAATACTGATTTAAGTGCTATTGCTTTTACGCGTGGCCCCGGACTTTTGGGGTCATTGTTGGTCGGCACGTCATTTGCAAAAGGCTTTGCACAAGCGCTTAAAATACCATTGGTTGATGTTAATCACTTGCAAGCACACGTGTTGGCTCATTTTATAAGTTTAGGTTCCGATAAAGAAGTAATGCCTCAATTTCCATTTTTATGCTTGCTGGTTTCGGGCGGAAATTCACAAATTATTGTTGTTCGCTCGTATACCGATATGGAAATTATTGGTCAGACAATAGATGATGCTGCGGGCGAAGCTTTTGATAAATGTGCTAAAGTAATGGGTTTGCCTTATCCTGGTGGACCTTTTGTTGATAATTTGGCAAAAACTGGAAACCCATCTGCATTTAAATTTAATAAACCACAAATACCCGAATATAATTATAGTTTTAGTGGATTAAAAACTTCGTTTTTGTATCTGGTAAAAGATAAATTAAAGGAAAATCCAAATTTTATTACCGAAAATCTAAACGATTTGTGTGCGTCGATTCAAAATACGGTGGTTGAGATACTTATGGCAAAACTGCGAAAAGCTGCTGTTGATTTAAAAATCAATCAAGTGGCCGTAGCAGGTGGTGTGTCGGCAAATTCTGCTTTACGACAAGCTTTTTATGATCATCAAAAAAAGTATCATTGGGATGTTTTTATACCGCCTTTAGCTTACACTACCGATAATGCAGCTATGATTGCCATTACTGGTTATTTTAAGTTTTTGAATAATGATTTTTGTGAATTGAACGAAGCACCTTATTCAAGAGTGGTGATGTCATGATATAATGATATGTTGGTGAGTTGATATAATGATGCTATGAAAGTTACGATTTTATATTGGTAAATAGTAAATGATAAAATGGTAAATTCTTTTATATTACCCGAAAAATTGCGACCATACAGTGGAGTTATTTACTTCATGGT
>CAIWIS010000336.1 GCA_903912795.1 uncultured Bacteroidales bacterium | reverse complement strand
TTATAAGGGTTGTATAATTTGTTGACTATGTCATTTTGCTATTTTTTTACAAACAATTTACTTGCATCGCGATATCCTTTTATATCCTGATACCAATCCATATAATTGTATCCCCGACTATTTGCCCAATTGTTAAACATTAAATAGGCCTTTGTAATATCTTGCTTTTCAGCTGGATAGGCAAATTGTACTGGTAGATTAATTGCCCAAGGTAAGTATTTGTCGGACATGTAATACTTTTGTGCTTTCAAATCGGTATTATCGTCGTGAGTTCCAAAAAGTGAAGCATCTACTAAATCGGTTGGTGCACTTCCAGGTAAATGAACCTCTTTGCTTCGTTCGCCACCAACTATAATAAATGGATTGTATGGGGCTGTACCAAAACTGCTTACACTAACTGGATTGTTTAATTCAATTTTTAAATTTATAGTTTTTGGAGCAGTGTATGCACCACCAACTACTGTATTTACAATTGAACCAGTATATCCTAACACATTAAATGGATCATCAAATACAGGAATTACTGCTTTGGCTTGATTCATTTCGGTGCCATTGGTGTTGAGTTCAAAAATCTTTTTGTTAAGTTGTTGTCCTGTAACTGATTTAATGTTATCGGGTGCTGTGTTGAAAGCAATTGCAAAAGGATTGCGAAGCGAAGCACCTATAGCTTTAACGGTTAATGCTGCATTAATTTCTACAATCAAATTTTGTGCATTGGTAATCTGATTATAATTGTAATCAATTACTAAATCGTTGAAATCATAATCGCCTTTGTTTGGCCACAAATCTTCGAAAGCTAATGTGCCTACATTGTTTTTTGACGGATAATAATTATTAAATGCTTTATTTTTATCATTCGGATAATCGTCGCGACTATCTGTAACTCCATCATCATCAGTGTCTTTTGGTGTATCTATTGGTTTGTAATTTTCGGTTTTTACTGCTGTGTAAGGTGTAACTGTTGAGTAGAATACAGCATCGTTAAAATCATCATCAGAGCTTTGTTCACGTTGTAAATCTTCAAACCCAATCAATAATAATTTTCGTTTTGTATCGTTCAGAATAACATTGTGCTTTTTCTTATCCAATGCTACTTCGGGGTTAAATCGTTTATCCGAATAGTAAGTTCCGTAACCTGCCCCAATTTTTGAACCACCAAATCCATTTGCTGTTAAAAACCATGCTATAGTAGTTCCCGACGGAAATCGAGTTGTATATTTTTGAGTTGCAGGATCTAAGTATAATAATTGTACTTTATTGCCCGAAACCAATCCTCCACCTTGGTTTACAAAGGATATATTTGGATAAACAATAGTTGCGTCAGTAATTGCACTCTTTGAACTTGGAGCTTTATCGTTTGGATGGGTATAATATCCCAGTGTATTTACAAAACCGGCACCTTCATGCACAAATGTAAGCCAAACTTCGGCATCTTCTATCAGAACAATATTCCCTTCATCGCTTGTTGTTAAATACTCAGGATGCGAAACTGGTAATTTTATTCTTTCGGGTAATGATGCGTTTATATCTGTAAGAAAACTGTTATCAATTGCATCATTTGTAGGCCACAGATAATTTGGAGTACCATCGTTTTTCCAACTACCTAATATGTAATAACCATTGTTTTTAATAGGATCAGGTAAAATTGCTCCTGTTACCGACGATCTTACTTTTTTGGAAGCTGATTGTACTGAATTACCACCAATAGTTATGCTAATATCGTTCGACGAAATTTTAAATTGCTGAAAAGTAGGCAATCCGATATGGCTCACCAACACATGTAGGCTATCAACTGTTGTAGCAGGTGACAATTCGCAATTTAATTTACCTTCGCTGTTTGTTAAACCTTTATACATTAGA
>CAIWIS010000335.1 GCA_903912795.1 uncultured Bacteroidales bacterium | reverse complement strand
TAATTGCAAACGTTTCTCCAAACCCAGCATACGTTTTACAGGCGCATTTTGCTTTCCGCGTAATGTAGCATAAATATCCTTTATTGTATACGGATATTCTACAAAAAGTACTCTGTTGTTAGTTGCAAGTCGTTCAAGTATCTGCACTGTGGACTTGGCATAATTCCCAAACCAACTGGTATTTGCAATACAAATTATATCTTCGCCTTTTAGCATTTCTGGAGTAGTTTTATTATCTTTTTTGAAAAATATAATTAACGGAGCAAATATAAGCTATTAAATATATTTTACATGTAGTGTATTCAATAAAAATATTGTCGCACAAAAAATTTTTTTACTGTAATTGAAATTATTACATTTCATCTCTTTCCCATTTTGGCATTAGCGAAATAATTGTAACAGAACAAATTACAATTATTGTATTAGGCATTTGTCCTAAGCTTGAAGCACTGTAGGATGTAACCATCAATCCAGCCATACCGGATGTAAAGGCTATGGCTTTGTTAATATTTTCGGGCTTTTTAAGTCGAAAAAATATTAGAAATATGGATTTAAGAAAAAAGTAGCATAACATAAATAGATAAAACATAAGCCCCACAATTCCTTGTTCTGCCCAAATTTGAATATACCAACCATCAGTTGCTGTTTCGGCCAAGAAAGTGCCAGGGCTAAACCGCAATCCCCAATTTCCAGAAGAACCAATTCCTCCTCCAAATGGACGATATTGAAGGTATTCTGCAAACATTTTTCTGTTTTCTTGTCGTACATTGAGCGAAGCATTATCTTCGTCAAATGCACTTCTCATTCGCCGAATATCGTAATTGCCTTGACCAATTGTAGTATATTTAAGCACAAAAAATATTGCAAAAACCAACGATCCAACAAAAATCATTATTTTGAATTGTTTAGATAGAATAGTATAAAGTGCAAACCCCATTATAGGAGCCGCTATGGCGCTTCGTGTACCCGAAATAAGCATAGCATAAAGCGAAGCAATGGCTACAAAATAATAAAAATACTTACGTCGTTTTAGTTTTTCGTGAATACCCAATACCATATAAACTACTCCAAAATAGCCCATTGATCCACCAAAAGTTCCAGCGTCGGAATAAAACGAAAATACACGTAACTGACCAAAAAGTATATGCGTACTCCTGTTTCCAGGTTGATTTAACCATATTTGTTCCCAACGGTCAACTCCTACATATTTTTGCATAAGTCCTTTTGCTACAGCTAATAAAGTGAACCATGCACAGAGAGTTATGAGCAATTGCAAATCGCGTGGTTTGTTAAAAACTAAATATACTAGCGGAACTGCAAGTACCAAATACAAAGCTTGACCTCGCATGGCATAAAACCAAGCCTCGCGACTCACAGCTTCGGGATTTATAAGTTGGAATAAAGTCATTCCAAACCAAATTAAGGTAAAATAGGTATAATCTTTTCCGGCATTTTTCCATTCAACTTTATGATTAAATTGACTAAAAATAACGGATAATAAGGTCATAAATAATAGAGCATCAACTGTTAAACCAACTGGCGCTGGTATATATCGGCTTAAACCAATTGCAAAATAGTTGGCGAAAAGCATGGAAATAAAACCTAAGCGAGGATTTGAAAAGAATTTATACAGGTACAGTATTGGAAATGGCAATATAAGTAATGCAATGCCTGCTACAAAATTATCTTTTGAAAAAAAATATATAGCACCAACAATTAATGCTATAAAAAACATGCTGACCGATACAACTAGGGCAGCATATTTTATATTAAAATTATCATTAGATGGATTAATACTCATTTTCGAAAACAATTAGTAAAGTACATTATTAAAATGCTTAGTTAATAATGCGGCGTAAAAGTTTTTTAATCAAAACTCTAATAAACGAGCGTTTCTTAGGTATTTCGCCATACATTTCTTCTAAATTGTCGGGTACAGCTCTAGTTAAAACTGCAAATACATTCATTTTTATTAATTTTTTCAGTTTTTCGAGCATATAATTATCCGCCTCTGTCCACGAACTATTGGCATCAAATATGTAAAAATTGACCTGCGCAGTATTTACAATAACTGAATTTTCGACTCCATTACTTATTGCAGGCATTATAACTACAACAAAATCGGTAATAATTTTTTCGTCAACAAAAAGTTCAGTGTAAGAGTCAAATTTCAATAGTTTAGAGCTTAAATTAATTTTATTCGTTTTATCACTCTCGCTTACAATTTCTGTTTGTTGATCTTCTGATTTTTCGAATGTTACAATTGTTACCGATAAATTGCGAATTGTCAATTCGTTAGCAATTTGGTCGGCTACATAGGATTTTCCAGTATTATCCCAACTACTAACTACTTGTATTGTAATTGGTTTAATATTATCTTTAGATAAAAGTTTAATTTTTTCGAATATCACTAATGAGGCTTTCTGAGTAATAGATTCCGAAAATTTATATTTTTTATTATTCGCAATGCTAAATGCAGCAATGGTTTCTAAACCAGATAATTTTGCTAGTAATGAAGGTGTTTTAATTCTCGAATCCATTAATTCGATAATGAAAACCGCTAATAAATAGAAAATTAACGAAAATAATGCAGCTGCTATTACATACAATTTCTTTTTAGAAGGGATGGCATTAATTGGAAATTGTGTTTCGTCAAACACTTTCATGTTGGAGCGCATATCAATATTTTGCTGGTTTTGTTGCGCCATTCCCAAATCGCGTAAAATGCTCAGATATTCACGTTCAAATACATCAATTTCGCGCTCAATGCGTTTGATAGTAGCTCCAAGAGGCGCATAGCGCTTAAATTGTTTCATGAAATCTATCTGGCGGATTTTCATCGATTTGAAAAGCGCAGCATAGTTTTCGTTGTTCTTTACCGCATCAAGCCACTCCGAAAGCATTTTTTGCGATTCAATTCCTTGACTCTTGTTTTCGAAAATATTTAATGAGTCAATTTTATTTTCTAGTTTTGTTTCGATAGCAGCACGTTTAATTCT
>CAIWIS010000334.1 GCA_903912795.1 uncultured Bacteroidales bacterium | reverse complement strand
ATATACAGCAGTATCTTTGCCAATATTCGTCAAATTCAAATCTGCATTTTGCTTCTGCCCATCGAACACAACACGTATAGGGTTGATTAACAAATCACCCTGTGCTAGAATTCTCGACGCAAAAACAATAAATAGCAGTAAGACAATACTATTTCTCATTCCGTAACCGGTTTGTGTTATTATCAATTGTAAGCAGCTGTTACACTGAACGTGCCATTGTAAATGCCATCAACCTGAGCTGCATTCACATTTAACTGACCACCCACTGTGAAACTATCAACTCCAAAGCTACTCAATGTGCCTGTTAAACCTTCAGCTCCAGCCGAAGTAGGACGCGCTTTAAAATTATCAACTGTCATAGTTTCAACTCCACCTGCACGGGTAACTACTGTACTTGCCGGAAGTGTAATGGCATAGGTTTTAGCAGCCATCCCTGACAAAGAAAAAATAGCATTGGATGTAGTCGATACAATGGCATTTACGCTTCCACTTACAGTTACCACATTAAGAGTAGACACGGTACAGGTACCACCCGAACCAGCTGCTACAGCAATTTTTCCAAAATTGAGGGTTGTGCCACCTGGCGTACCTGTGTTGTCGGTAATGGCTAGTTGCGATGTAACTTCGGCTTTAGCCTGACCAGTAATTGACGATTGTGCATTAAGCTGAATTGCACATGCAAAAATGAGCATTGCTCCAAAAATTAACTTCTTCATAATCTGATATTTTATTATGTAATTAATTATATGCTACTGTAACATTGAAATTCCCCTGATACAAACCAGCCATCTGATTAGCAAACACATTGAGGGTTGCTCCTACGGTAAATGTATCAGTAGCTGAACCATTTAACGTGCCGGCATTGCCCACTTTATTCGAAGTATAAGTCGAAACAGTCATAGTTTCGCTACCTCCACCACGAGTTACTGTAATAGGAGCAGCTGGCAATGTAATGGCATAATTTAAGTTGGCCGAACCTGTAACTGTATAAGCAGCACTTGTGGCTGTAGGCGTAAAACTGGTTAAAGTAACACCACCTGTTTGCGAACGAACACCTGCAGCAGTCAGCACACAAGTGCCTGCAGTAGCCGAAACACTGAGCGTACCAAAATGCAGCGCTCTCGTTTCCGATATCGTAATCGGATTCACAATATTGGCAAAAGCATCTGTATTTTCAGTTTGTGCAAAAGCTGTTACAAAAGGCATTGCCAATAATAAAAAGAGCAATTTGCTAAAATTTACTTTCATAATCTATTATTTTTTTAGTGTAAATATAAAAAAAACAGAACTGCAAATGTAGTTCATTTAATTCAATAATTTAAATGTCTTTGATTTATCGTTAGTATATATTTTTAAAAACAACATTCCTTTTGTTGGCAATGCAACAATACGTTGCTCACCTCCCGTGGCTGTAAACTGGCTGATAATACTTCCATTTACATCAATTAGTTGGATTGAGAACTCTCCTTTTACATCTTTCAAGTCAATATTTACTTCTTTGTTGCTAACATATACCTTGGCCAAGTTCAGCGCATAATCAGCCTTGGCTGCTTCGGTAAAATACAGTGTAAAACGTGTGGGTTTATCTGTTGTTTTGGAAGTAAACTTATAATTGTCATTCGCTTTCAGGTCAACTATTTTACCCGTTAGTTTATCCTCGAGCAATACTACTTGAAATGCCTCTTTCAGTTCGTTAGCACTCAAACTGTATTTACCATCTTTGCCTGCTTTAAAATTCACATCCATCAGGGTTGTTTCGTCAATCTTAGTCAGGTAGAAAGTACTATACTGTTCTTCATTCTGTTCAAAGTAAAGCGAAGGAGCTGTTTTTACGGGGCTAAACATTTTTGAGGCACCTGCCAGTTTGTTGTCGTATTCGAACGTCATTTTCACCTCATCGCTACCCAAACTATCGACCGATTGTACAGTCAACGACAGCGACTTTGGAGTATTATTCGATTTTACACGCATCCAGTTAGCAGCTTCGTTGGGAACTCGCGCATTATTATTAAATGCAAATGTGCCATTGCTTGCCGCTTTTACAAAAAAGCCCATATTAGGCGATATATAGCGAGTTACGCCATTGGTTCCAGTGTTTAAAATGTCGGCCGAGTTGTAAACACCATAATTATTGGCCGAATTACTCCAAATCCAAATATCATTTCCACCAGCATTGTCAACCAACATGTTACGCGTAAATCCAGTATTGTCT
>CAIWIS010000333.1 GCA_903912795.1 uncultured Bacteroidales bacterium | reverse complement strand
TTATCAATGGTAGTGCCGAAGTTTACAACACTGTTGGACTAAAAGTTGCTTCGATTAAAACAAGTACAGAAAAAACTGCACTTACTCTTCGTCCTGGAATTTACATTGTAAAAACGAATTTTGGCACCCAAAAAGTAATGATAAAATAAACACTTATCAAACAATGGTCTTTTCCTTTTGTCAACAGACAAAAGGAAGGAGTATTATTGAGAAGGAGCGAAATTGCTGTGTGGCAAGCATTTTTTGTGATTTTGTTGTTAATTATTCATGATTTTGAGGCTTTTTCTGCACTATTTTATCCATTAAATTAGAGCAAATATATTTATCTTTGTATTATTGATTTTTGGAATTATTCCATCATTAGAGTATTTATCTTATAATTATACATTTTGTTATAAGATTATAATGCTAATAAAAATTATTTTGACATTTCATTTCAATTCTTAAATTACAAAAAAGGCTTTTACTTAGCCGAACAATTAACAACTAATAAATTTGATATCATGAGAAAAACTTCTTTGCTTTTATGTTTAGTCATAATGACTATCATGTTTAAAGCTCTTGCAGAGCGAATAAACAATCCGGCCTTAAAACTTCCACAATTACTCATCACGGAAGTTCGACCCGATGCGGAATCGACCGCATACATTGAGCTGACAAATTTTGGCGACACTACCATTAATCTTGCGCCATTCACCATCCATTCGGTATATGGAAATACCAGATGTGTTTTGTACACTGACACTGCTATTACATTTAATCGTGCAAGCGCTGCTGTGGATGTAGCCATAGGCAAAGTTTATTTAAAAGGCTTTATTAAACCAGGTGAATCTTTGGTGTTTTCCACTGTATGGGATGCAAATAACTCCAGATTTTCAGGTATCCCAACACATAATACAGCTATTGCGCAAATAGGCAAACAATTTGTACATAAAACAGAAACTGGCAACAAATATGGTTGGATTTACAAACCAGAATGGCAATGTTTTGGTAAAGATTCTGTAGATATACCTTTTCAGGAATTAAAAGCAGAAATATCTGCCGGCTATTTACTTCATTGGAAATTTAGAAACAGTAATGGTATATTGGATTCAACTTATATAGACCAATTCAACCATTTTTATTTTCCGAATTCAATAGGAATGAAAGAATACGCTGTGTTTCCTATTGCAAGTGTTGTCAATGCAATGACAAACAGCATAATGGTTCGTAAAGCAAAAATTACAAAAGGTAATTTGAATTGGAATCAATCACGTGGTGTTGATGCACAAACTTCGGAATGGATTGTAATACCGAAAAACACTTCCAATAACATGGCTTTTACTACGGCCGGAACACATGGCAATTTTAGCTTGGATTACTCCGCTAAGAATCCTTCAGATGTAAATATTGATATAACTCAGTCAACAATTTCAATACCCTGGGGTATTGTTCGAGGCGACTCACTTGCACGCCATCTAAACTTAGGTAAAGGTATGGGATGGTCTTATGGACAGAATTCAGTATTTGCCGATTCTGTTTCGTACATTGCTCGTACAGGTGATAAATTTACATTATATGCAGCTGGTGATTCACTACAAAAAGTTAATTATACGTTGCAGGTACGCCAGCCGGACCCAAACATGGCATTAGTATTTCCAAAACGTAAGCTTCAATCACAGCTTCGTTTGGTTGCTAATCCTGAAACTGGTTTAAAAGATACAACCTATCGTTATTCTTGGTCAAGTTTTGCGTATGGTTTATCAACAGAAACTGTAACTGACTCCATCATTAATGTGCCTTTTGCAACACGCAATGATAGTTTGTTCAAATATTTAGAGAAGCCGGAAAAAGCAAAATGGGAAATTGTTTATGTAGATGGACAAAATCGCGTTGACCTTAAATTTGGAGACAAATTGAAAGTAACTTCTGAAAATGGTTTAAATGTCAAAGAGTATTTTATAGCTGTAAGTAATTATATTAAAGGCAATAATGCCCTTCTCAGAACCGTTACATGGCCTGATATTGACAAAATCAAATATCCCAGATGGAATGAAGGAGATACTCTTTCTGGCTTCAATTCATTAAAGTTGCTATATGATATAGAATTAAATTATGACGAAAAGAGAATTCCTGCATTTCAATTTATAGCTCAGGATACCAAATCAAAAATCGCAGTGGTTAATGCAATAAATCTGAATGGAACACCCGAACAACGAACAACTACTGTTACAATAACTTCAGAAAGCGACACTCTTTCGACAGTATACAAATTTGTGTTTAGGAAACAAGGTGTGCCGGTTCAGCCAAATACTGCAGAGCCATTTTTCTCCGAAATGATAAAAGCTACTGATACTCAAGGTCATGCAATTGAGATTTACAACCCTGGTTCTGAGGAGTTAGATTTGAGTAGGTATTGTATCCTACGAGGCATTGCGGGACAAACCTGGCAAGATGCTGTTAAAACTTTAGTTGATGCAACCACAGATGCAACTTTTAAGGATATTGCCGGCGTTAAAATTTATCAAACACATTATTTCCCTACAAGACGCTGGACTGCAGATAAAGATGTTGCTACTTGGAATGCTGTTCCAACTCCTGAAAATCCATATCTGGGTAAAGGTTTCATAAAAAGTGATCAGATTTACGATCCTTGGGTAAAACCCGGCGATGTATGGGTTTGTGGTACTGTCAGAGATCCTGCATATACCCCCAATAAAACCTCTCATATATTAATATATAATGAAGCAGATTTTCTTTTCAAAGGAAATGGGACTAGAAAATATACATGGCCGCCTAATTATCAAATCAGTCAACAATTTAATCCTGCCTGGACTAAGAATTATCAGTACTTATTAAAAGTAATCAACGATTCGATTTTGGATGGTACCAAAGATGTGCGAGATGCTTCAGCTTATGAACTTATCGACCGCTTTGAAGCAAAGGGTGATTCTATTGCCGGTGTATTAATTTCAACCAATCAAACATTTGTTCGTAAACCTACTGTTAGCAAAGGAACGCAAGCTGCTTTTGGTGGAAAAAATGAGACAAAAGAAAGTTCTGAATGGATTGTTTATCCTTATGGTGTTAAATATTTAGGTCAACACACTATGATTCAGCTCACTAATTACAAATCAACTATTACTTCTATTAAATTAATAGTTAGTCAGGGTTATAGTGGCGACGATCTTTCAATTAAAGGAAGTATTGCTACTTAT
>CAIWIS010000332.1 GCA_903912795.1 uncultured Bacteroidales bacterium | reverse complement strand
TTTTGTTTTTCGAGCAAGCTATTATTTTCCAAAATGCGCCAGAAATAATTTTCGTGCAACCATTCCAAACCAGCCGAAAAGCTAAACGCCGAATGGCTATACATCAAATTTTCTTGCAAAGAGAACGACAAAGCATTGTCGTCCAAAATATTAAATGGTCGCAATTCATATTGGTCGTACACGCTGCTTGAAACTGTCAATTTATTTTTCAAAAATTTACCAATAGGAGTTTCAGCACTCAAGCCACCAAGTAGGCGCTTGTATTTTTTATAACCCTTCACGTCCAACCAATTTGTGGCAGCATTTTCGGGGTTATTTACAAATGTTTCTTCGTTTATAGAACTAGGAGTTTTTGCATCTACATCGCTGTAAACCAGGATGTAATTGAGCTTGCTTTTTTGGATAAATTCACCTGAAAGCATCACCGAATTGCGGTAAAAATTGCTGTTCTGACGATAACCATCTCCCGAAATGCGAGCAAATCCGAGATTCAGAAAGCCCTTAGATTGTGGAATTTGCGAATGTAGGCTAAACTTATCCAACCCAAAACTACCGATGCTATATTGGGATGAAGCTTGAAATTTTTTTTCGGAATTTTGCTTGCTCACAAAACGAATAGAACCTCCCATGCCCGAACCATACCAAGCTGAATGTGGCCCTTTGGTAACTTCAATTTTTTCAATAAAAGTAAGTTCCACGTCATCAATTACAGTTGTTCCGTCGCCAGTAGTAAGCGGAATACCATCCAAATAAGCACGAGTTCGATTTGTACTGTATGGACTTCGGGAGCCTATACCTCTGATTGTTAGCTTTGTGGTTTGGAATGTGCCCGACTGCATATTTATGCCTGACAAGGTATTAAGCATTGCTGATACATTTCCAATATCATTATTTTCAATACTTTTTGCAGCTATAATTTGAACAGGTGCAGCAACTTGCCTAACATTGTTGTTATACCTATAGCTGGTAACTAAAATGTCGTCCAACTCAATGTTTTTTAAAGCAGTTGTATCCGCACGAACACTATCTCTCAATTGCTTTTCGGCAGCAAAAAGAGTATGGATAGAGATTAGAAATATTAAAATGCAAATATTTTTATGACCCACAAAAATCACTATTTAGTAACGGGTACAATTTTATAAACCTTACCCGGATTTTCCACTGCAACATAAATATAACCATCAGGTGCTTGAACCACATTACGAACTCGACCAATTTTGTGCAGCAGTTTCTCCGACGAAATAACCCTGTTGTTTTTCATGATTGAACGCTCAAGATACTCAAAACTCAAGGAACCGCTCAGAAAATCACCTTCCCAACCAGGATAGCGAGAGCTTGTAACTTTTGTTAGCGAACTTGGCCCAATAGATGGTATCCAATAATGTTTGGGAGCTTCCATGCCTACTTTGGCTGTATCAGGTGTTAATACAGTGCCATCGTAATTAATACCAAAACTTATTACTGGCCAACCATAATTCGCTCCCTTTTTGATAATATTGAGTTCATCGCCTCCTTTTGGCCCATGTTCGTTTTCCCAAATTACATCCGTTTTCATGTTGTAATAAAGTCCTTGTGGGTTTCGGTGACCATAGCTCCAAATACTTTTAATGGCATTAGGTGTGTTTACAAATGGATTATCAGCAGGTATACTTCCGTCGTCCTTTATACGATGAATTTTTCCACAGTGGTTTGTTAAGTCCTGCGCATTTTCTTTTTTACCTCTTTCGCCAATTGAGAAAAACAAATAACCGTTTTTGTCAAACACTATTCTACAGCCAAAATGTACTCCACTACTTGTAGCTGGCATTGCTTGCATAATGCGTTTAAAATTGGTGATTTTACCATTTCTCAGTTCACCTCTACCAATAGATGTGTTAAGCGCATTGGCGTTTTCTCCATCAGCATAAGCTAAATATATGAAGTTATTTTTTTTAAATTGAGGATGTACAGCCACTTCCAGTAAACCTCCCTGTCCGCGTACTATAATGTTCGGAACACCTTCAATGGCAGTCATCACACCTTTCGAAACCTGATAAAGCTGTCCCGCTTTTTCGGTTACCAACATATCGCCATTGGGCAGAAAAGCCATTCCCCACGGAATTTTAAGTTTGCCACCAGCCACTTCTTCTAGTCTAAATGTCAAATCGAGCGAATGAATAATGTGCTTAACATCAAAGGTTGATGGTACAACAGCAGGTACTTGAGCCACTTTTTCGATGGTGTAAACTGCCAAAGCTTGAATTTCGTCATCAGTCATGGCTTTTCCAAATTCGGGCATGCCAATAGCAGGTCGACCATTCTTCAGAGTTGACGATACATCTTTAACCGAATTGCCATAAACCCATTTACGGGCAGCAAAACGATCCAGATTTTCGCCATGACAGCTAGCGCAATACTGCAAGTAAAGTGCCCGAGCGCTTCTGGGTGGGGTATCAACTTGATTTATTTTGACAAATGAATATGAAATTAAAAGCAGTATGGCGGCAGTAAAAACCAGCAGGTATTTTTTCTTATTGTACATGGCTTTGA
>CAIWIS010000331.1 GCA_903912795.1 uncultured Bacteroidales bacterium | reverse complement strand
CAGCAATCTGTCCTTTATAACTAATTATCAATGGTACTCGGATGCCACCTTCGTAAACAGTTGCTTTTTGACCTTTTAATGGGCTATTTGTTGTAATAGATTCAGTGCCTGAACCAACAGTTATACCGCCGTTGTCCGACATAAATACAATAATGGTATTATCATCAATGCCTTTTTCTTTAAGCTTATCCATAATTTTGCCTATAGAAATATCGAGTTGTTTAATCATGGCCGCATAAGTTGCATTTTGTTGCCCTTTCCAGCCTTTTGTTGCTTTGTTCTCAAAGTACTTTATTGTGGTTTGCGGTGCTTGATTTGGACCATGAACGGCAAACTGACAGAAATATAACAAGAATGGTTTTCCATCTTTTTTACCTGTTTGTATATCTATATAATCCAAAGCACGTTGCGTAAGATTATCTGTTAGATAAGGAATGTCATTATTTATCCCTGACTTTCCTATCATCAACTCAGGTTGTCTCATTTTTGAAGAACCCAGTACCTTCTGATTCCAAGCCTTTTGCCAGTTGAAGTATGGCGACCCACCCGCATCGAAATAATCCAGTTCCTCAAAGCCTTGATTGTGCGGCTGGTAACCTTCGGAACCGTGACCACCCACATGCCATTTTCCTAAAAAAGCGGAATGGTAATCTGGCATTGCTTCTGCAAAGGTAATTTCATCTCTGCCTTTGTCTTGTGGTTGACCTGAAGGAAGTGCAACTAATGTGTTTCCATTTAATAATGCGGATGGTTTAATATTATCCGACCAATAACAATCCTGCTCGTGAAAACCTACCTGTGGTTCAATACCTTGTGCATAAAATGTATTGGCATTTCCTCCTGTTGCAGTCATAAACCCAAGGCGAGAAGCATATTTTCCGGTTAGGAGACTGGCGCGTGTTGGCGAACTTAATGGACAAGCATAAGCTTGTTCAAAAGTAACACCTTGCTTTGCCAATTTGTCAATATTGGGAGTTTCGTAATACTGTTTATTGGCGGGAGTTTTGGTAATTCTGCTTGCAAAACAGTTTACATCGGTATATCCCAAATCGTCAGCCAATATGAAAATTACATTTGGTTTAGAATGCGTGACACTATTCTCAGCAAATAACACACTAATACTCAATCCCAAAGTTGTAAGGGTTAGGGTTGATTGAATACTCAGCTGATTTGATGATCTTATAATCTGTTTCATAATGAATTCATATTTAAAATTGCTATTAGAGCTTTGTTAACTAACTATTTTTATCCCTTTTGGAGCCTTAATTGTTGATTTTATAGTTCCATCTTCCTTTTTCTCATGTTTCACATAAATTACCCCAAACGGAGTAGGGTACGTGCCTTCCACCCATTTCAAATCACCCAAATGTGGTTCAATTTTAATTTTTCTACAGCCTGCTTCAAGAACCGTAATACCCAATACATGTTGCGATAGCCAAGCAGTTGGTCCTGAAGCCCAACCATGGCAAAAACTGTTGCGCAATCCTTTGTAACAATAATTTCCATATTGAGCGTGTACATCTACTTTTCCTGCGGGGGTAATTTCATCAATGCGGCCGGCATTTTCCATCCATTTCACATCAAAATCCTCCCAAAAAGTGGTAGCGCCCAAATCAATCATACCACCCCAGTAGTTGCGGATTAAATCAATCCCGCCTTCATAATCACCCGCCATAGCTCTTGCCTGAAGCACATAATATCCATAGAAAGTAGAAATTCCCTCTTTAGGGTTCATCGACAAGTAATCCTGATTGATTTTTTTTGCATCTTCCAATCCCGACAAAGCCAATAATGCCGCACCCGATTTGTTATTATTAGGATCTGGAACATATTTTTTCAATAGCTGAATAGTTTCACTAAATTGGATTTCTTTTCCTTTATCTTTTAATGCATTTGCTATTTTTCTACCGGCATCAAAAGTCATTATCATCATAGATTGTAATCCGGCGTGAATAGCTTGTTTATTCGAACTCGTTGGCCAGTCGAGAAAACGCCCGCCATCTAAATTTTCTTTTCCATCTGCACCTATTTTTTTTGCCAATAAATTGAGTGTGGCATAAATATACTCCTGATTTTTCTGTAAGTAGTTTATTTCGCCATTATTCAGATACCATTGATATTGAATCAATATCCACCACATTGAATAAGAGCTGATTCCATTCATATAGTCAGGTAGTTTGGTAATATCACGTATTAAATCCAGACTTTTAGGTACTACTTCATTGTTACCAAATACGGAAAGGATTGTCATTACTTCGGGATGCATATCGCCCACCCAAACTAATCGGTCGCGTTTAATACCATCCCACAAGAAATTTTGCATATTCAAATAAACCGTGTAAGCTCCGGTTTCCCATATTTGGTTCAATCGTTCGTCGTTCGACTTAAAAGAACCCAGCCACGGAATATCTCGCTGAACAGCTATAGCTCTTACTTCTTTTAGTTTCAGCTCTCTTTGTTGATCAAGCAATTCTATTTTTGCAAACCGGAATCCACTGTTTCCAATTTCTATAGTTCCCAACCAAGGCAATGATAAAACATATTCTCTTACAGCATGGTCATTGGTAGCCGTTGATCTTTCCACCTCACTCATGGCTTCACTCACCGATTCACCCAAGGTAATTTTTACTCTTATAAGCGGTTTTTCGGAAAACGAACCGGTTACTACCTGAATTCCACCATGCAATTCTTTTCCGAAATCAAGCAGAATGGCACTATTTACCTTGTCTCCACCTTTAACTATACATAAGTTAGCACCTACTAAATCAGCTTGTCCATTGCCCGCTTCCAACAGTTTTTGTGAATTAAGTATGTATTTCCCTGAAGTATCTGATTGCCAAACAATTCTGGTAGGTGTAAGGTATTCTCGT
>CAIWIS010000330.1 GCA_903912795.1 uncultured Bacteroidales bacterium | reverse complement strand
CGTTGCTCGTGGGTGGGATTTTCTTTAATCCCACCTTTTTATATTCTTAGGATTTGTAATCCGTTCTTAGAATTTTCTTATTTTCAATTAAATCTGTACATTTGCAGTTAAAGTAAAATGGCATTACAAATGCCAAGAATACAAAAGTTGGGATTGCAATTTTTCGCTGGCTAATGACCGTTGGTTCCCAACGACGGTGCGTCCAGCATTTGAATATGAAATGAGATGGATATCCAGTAGGACGGGGTAATAATACAATTGTAAGACTAAAACCTGATATTACTCAACGCAACTTCTCCACCTTTGTGGCACCAAGATAAAATATTAATTTACAAAACAAATCATGATGAAATATATTATTTGTATTATATGTTGCTTTGTCATTTTGATGTCATGTCATATTAAAACAAGCAAAAACAAAGAAAATAAATTAATTATTTATTTACAAGATAGTTTAATGACAGAAAAGGCACAAAGTGAAATATATAAATATGCAAAGGAGGCTATTCCATATCTTATTAACAATATGGACAAAAATCAACAGACAAGTTTAACTCAATTTATTAATCCCATTGAATCAAATATCCCAAAATTCATAATGAATAATCAAATTGGAATAAGGTATGCATATCTTATTGAATTAATTTTGTCAAAAGACAGTATTGAGACAGTCAATAAAACGTGGAATAAGGAAGAAGATTGGCTTCATTGGGCAGAACAAACAAAACCGTATCGAATTTACAATATTGGAATTATTGTTAAACAAGACAAATATCATAAGACAATATTAGAACCTCTAACGCCCAAAGATATGGTCGTAATCAAAAAAATGTATCTTAATTGGTGGAAAAAAAACAAACAAAATTCAATAGAAAAATTGAGAGATGATTATAGAAGTGGAAAGAAAATTATAAAATTTCCATACACCTGGATTTAATATAGAGAAAAGCTACTTCGCTGGCTCATGACCGTTGGTTCCCAACAACGGTGCGCAAATTCCTATATCCTGCGGGACAGACAATGCGAGTAATTTCTTATTTCCAACGATACGGGGCGAAATTCACATACCTCAGAACGGAGGTTCGTCGTGCTGACCACTACCTGAGAAACCCGAAGGGGTACTTTTTTGTCCTTTATCGTAGAATGCTTCGCCGGGGAAATCATTCATTTTGGAAGGAATAGTTTGATAGCCTTCAAAACTATCGTCGCCACTCATATCATCCTTATTGGTAAATTTGGCGTATGAACCTTTGAATTTCAACAACACATCGCCTGTTGCACCATTACGATGCTTGGCTACAATGATTTCGGCTAAACCTACGAGTGAGTTTCCGGCAGCATCTTCGGTAATGCGATAATACTCAGGACGGTGAATAAAGCAAACCATGTCGGCATCTTGCTCAATAGCGCCCGATTCACGTAAATCGGACAATTGCGGCCGTTTTCCTTCGTGTCCGGTACGACCCTCAACACCACGATTGAGCTGCGAGAGCGCTATAATCGGAATATCCAATTCCTTAGCCAACCCTTTGAGTGAGCGCGAAATAATACTTACCTCCTGCTCGCGACTACCAAAACTCATACCACTGGCGTTCATAAGTTGCAGGTAGTCAATAATCAAACATTGTACTTTGTGCTCCTTTACCAAGCGGCGTGCTTTACTACGGAGTTCAAAAACCGACAAACTGGGTGTGTCGTCGACAAATACAGGAGCATCGAGCAGTAAATTGATATCTTTATCAAATTTTTCCCACTCGTATTTTTCCAATTGTCCGTTTTTTATCTTTTCACCTTCGAGCTGACAAACATTCATTATCAAACGATTTACCAACTGCACGTTCGACATTTCCAACGAGAAAACGGCTACAGGCGAATTGTAATCCACCGCCATGTTTTTGGCCATCGAAAGTATAAATGCTGTTTTTCCCATGGCGGGACGAGCGGCAATAATAATTAAATCGGAGCGCTGCCAACCCGAAGTAATTTTATCCAAAGCGTGAAAACCACTGGGCACACCACTTGCACCTTGCTTAGTAGCAGCAAGTTGCATACGCTTACGCGCCTCTTCAATCACCGGATTTATCTGAGTAACATCTTTTTTCTGACTATTTTGCGATAATTCAAACAACATCCCTTCGGCTTCTTGCATCAAATCATCCACGTCCGATTTATCGTCGAAAGCTTTGGTTTGTATCTCGGTTGAAACACGTATCAACTCACGCGCAAGGTATTTTTGAACAATAATGCGTGAGTGATACTCCAAGTGAGCTGCCGACGAAACTTTGGCTGTAAGCAAAGTAATATAATAAGCACCACCAACTTCATCAATATTGCCATTTTTACGCAACTGCTCTGTAACTGTATGCATATCAACAGGCTCCTGATGCAATGCAAGCGTCATTATAGCCTCATAAATTTTTTGATGAGCCATTTTGTAAAAACAGTCAGGTTTCAAAATTTCCGAAACCATGGAATAAGCATCCTTCTCGAGCATGATAGCACCAAGAACTGCCTCCTCTAACTCAGGCGCTTGAGGTGGAAGTTTGCCATATTCATTTGCCGGCACAGGTAAAGCGGCATTGTTTTTCTTCTGATAATTACGTCGTTCGGCCATTTCTTATTTGTCAAAAAATTTATTTTTTTTGGGACTTCAAAAGTACAAAACAAAATCGAATCATCCATCATAAATATTTCAACAGCTGTTGAAAACTTTTATTTTTATATTAGAGATTATACAAGTTAGAATAATATTGACCCCCAAACCCCCGAATGGGG
>CAIWIS010000329.1 GCA_903912795.1 uncultured Bacteroidales bacterium | reverse complement strand
TTTAATACTGCATTAAAGGTACCCAAATTGCCTGTAGAGCTACGTAAATTAGCATTATACAATACCTTACTCCTGGAAAGTGTTGTCAATTTAGTAACTTCACTCTTTTCAACGTATTTATTTCTGTATATAACATTATCAATAACTACATCAGTTGAATTTTTTACCACATCCAAACCCCGAAGTAAATAGCTACCATGATATTCATTGATGAATTTGATTAAATAGATGGTAAAGTCTTTGGGGAAAATATCCCAATTGTCAGCTATACGTCTATCTGGATTAGAAATCTTGGCTTTGCCTCTTAAGACAGAATCAGTTTGTGATTTGATGATACGAATTGGAAGTACATACCTGTTTAAATGAGATTTCGGATCGTTTAAAAATGACTCGTTGAGTTGAATTTCAATAGTTCCATACTTTTTACCTTTAGGAATAACAAAACTACCTATGGGTGATATTGTATAATAACTTGTAGGTAGAATAAAAAGACTATCGCCGATATCTGTAAATAAATTATTCGATAAAGTTTGATCAATTTCATATTCCACATTAATATCTTTATCATTTTCATACATTCCCCCTATTATTGCACCAATATTCACTTTAAGTTCCTTATCGAGGGAATTATCAAAAACATAATCATCACCTAATTCAATGGTACGTATAGGGTATTGATACGAAAAATAAGTAGTAGAATATTTATAGTCAGGAAAACCCCAATCTTGATTTTCACAGGACATTAAACTAATAATTGTAACAATTACTACAATAAAAAAGAGTTGCTTTTTCATATATTGATTTTTAAAATTTAAAAAATTACCAACCTTCATTTTGTTTCAACGATGAGAAGTTAATTACTTCATTATATGGCAATGGACCAAATTGCATATAAGGTTTATATAATCGTTTTTCAACTTCAACAGTGCTGTATACTAAGTTGTCCTTAGATATATTTATTCCGGTAGCCGTTTCGTTTAGTGACAATCCCCAACGTCTTAAATCCCAAAATCTAAAGCCTTCAAAACAAAGTTCAATACGTCTTTCATTTCGAATTAATGTTCTCATATCTTCTTTAGTTGAAATGCTTGACAGGTAATTGTCGGGCTGTGAAATACCTGCTCTCTTTCTGATTGCAGCAATTACATCTTTGGATGTATAGGCAGCAAAGCTACCTAAGCCGGTTGGACCCCAAGCTTCGTTTGCAGCTTCGGCATAATTTAAAAACAATTCGGTATACCTTACGTGAGTATTGTAATGTTTTTTAGTTGTAGCACTTCCACTTGATGAAAATATTACATCTTCTCTTATTAATTTACGCAAATAATACCCTGTACGAGAGGAGATTGTTAATGAGTCCTTTGCATCAACACTATTACCTTTGCTTGTTCTTATGGTTTTACTTTGAATTGTCGAACCATTAAACAATATAAACGCTGTCAATCTGGGATCGCGATTTTTATAAGGATCTTGTGCATTATACCCGCTCGTTGCATTATTTATAGGATAACCGGATTTTGTAGGAAATGCGTCTACTAAATTTTGTGTAGGATTAATATCTCCATTACCATTTAAAGAGGGAGGAAAAACCTTTTTTTCGAGTGAACTTGATAATCCATTTGCTCTTGT
>CAIWIS010000328.1 GCA_903912795.1 uncultured Bacteroidales bacterium | reverse complement strand
TTAATCATATAATCGAAACGCCAGAACATGCGGTTGCCCGATAGCGAATTTTCGCCGCCTATATGCTTACATACATTCTGAATTTCCTCCTTTTTAGTCACTTTGAGTTTTTGAAGCCTGTCGGCCAGAGCTTTCACTGGCGCGTAATACTGTTCGGAACTGTTATAACGTCCTGCGTTATTCGGGTCGTAATGTTTGCTGTAAAAAATCCATTGTACACCGTTGATAAATAAATCCTGAAGTAGTTCTACACCTTCAGTCTGATATTTAGTGCCATTGCAGAATTCCAGATAATACATCACAGAGTTTACAAATTCTTTTCCGTAATTGGTAAAATACAACTGCCGACCATTGCCGCAATGTTGTGCAAACAGGTAGTCGGGCTGTATTCCTTCCACCGGTTGAATAGTCAGTAGTTCAGTCATTTTGTTTTTATAAATCATCATTTGCTTATCATTCTCCGTAAGTATGCTGGCTGCTATCGAGCCCATTACAATGTCGGCGCCGTTGGCACCGGTAAGTCTGCTACTATTCGAATTATCGTAACTCCACTGCAGGTATTTAACCGTTTTATCAAAAAGAGTTTTATCCTGTTTCAGTTCGTTATACATTAAAATTACACCTCTCGAAAGCTCTTTTGGATAAGGAATATACCTGTACCACCAGTTTGTTGCCTCGTTATTGGTATCGACCCAGAAATTCAGCGAACGAAGGTAAGCCGAGCGAACTTCATCCTTTGCATAATATGCATTTTCGGGATTTTCGTAAGCGCCTGCAAGCGAATTAAGGTTCAACACATGTTTGCGTGGCGAACCATCTTTGGCGGCATAATTAATGTCGGTAAAACTACCGTTACTGTTCATTTTCTTTAAAAGCGCCTCCACCGAGCTCTTCGACGGATTGTTGAGATACTCGTTGTACATCTTGTTGTAGATTTTCTTAAAATCGTTTGCCGCAGTGATTTGCGCTATCAGTATCATTCCGAGTAGTGCAAGTTTAATTGTTCGTTTCATATCGTGTAGTTATTTAGTTATTTTGAATACTGTCGGATGTCCGGCAAATTCTCCCTGAGGTAAATCTACAACGTGTTTTTTACGACCAATGGACAAAGTAATCTGTTTCAGGTTTATATTCATTGTTGGATCTTGTATGGCAATGCTGTAATTGTCGCTATTACTTTCGAATAACAACACGCACGGATCGGAAACGGTCAGAAAAACACCTGAACAAATAAGTGATCCAGGTTTATAAAACACTGCTTCCACAGTTTTTAAATCGGCTGTTTGAATAGCCTGTACGTTGGTATCGTTTTTCAATACTGTAAACGGAAGTTCAGATGGAACATTCTCTTTTCCGGCATAAACCACGTATCCATAAGTGGCGTTTTCAGGCTTCTGACCGTGATTTATCCACAGTCGTAGAATATCAACTTCGGTAGGCAAATTTTTCAAATTTTCATTCGATTTATTCATTTTCACCCAGTCGGTATTCTTTTTTTCGACGATAAATAATGCTGAATTTGTAAATTCAGGTAAGATGGTATATGCAAATTTATCTTTTTGTTGCACCCAAACCGGTTTGTTGTTGTATACGAAGGATTGTGGACCTTTTTTCATTTTTACGGTTTTTCCACCCGAAATCACACTTATTTTTCCTTCTAACAATGTTTGATCAATGGTTGTCCGAATATCTCCATCCATTTGTGGTTTTAAATTGGTAATTCCGGCTCCCAAAGCAACAAAATAATCACCTATGATGAAGTAAGATTTATGAGCTTGAACCCCGTAAATGGTTGAGTCTCGACTGCTGTTTGAACCTTTGTCATTCACATTTTCTTTGTCCGAAGCATTCATTTTTTCAAACACATAACCAGCCACGGCATTATCGCCACCAATAGTAGCTGCACCTGCAAAGTTGAATTTACTACAATAACCTCTCCAATTTGTTACAGGCAAAATTTTATCCATACCCTCACGAGCAGTTACTCCTGGCGAAGCAGTTACATCCCACGCACCATAGATTGAACGATATTCCAATCCACTTTTTTGAAATAAGGTCATG
>CAIWIS010000327.1 GCA_903912795.1 uncultured Bacteroidales bacterium | reverse complement strand
TTGGTGGTTTAGCGAAAAATCAATTGAACATATTGCTTCACTTTTAAAAATGCAATTACAGTTTGTTGATTTTAGTAATTATTATAAAAAACACCCATTTATCAATAAAATTGAAAATTTGAATAATCAGGGCCATTTTGTTTTTGATACTGATGGTAACGTTATTAAAAGACAGACTATTAAGCCCGATGGAATTGAAATGCCTAAATGGATAAAAAAGTTGCGTATATATAATATAATAAGAAATAGCTTATTTATAAGGCTTTACCCTGAAAAATATAAAACTGGAGGAGTACAGTCTAGTGTAATTTGTGCAGTTCTATATAAAAACAAATTGTAAAAACATTATTATCAATAACAATAGAAATCAAAACTTACCTGTAATTCATCAATAGATATGTATTCTCATCTTGTTTCAATCATATCTCCAACTTATAATCACGAAAAATATATAGCTGAGTGTATTCAGTCTGTTTTGTCCCAAACATATACTAACTGGGAAATGATAATTGTTGATGACGGAAGTACTGATTCAACATTATCAATTGCTAAAAAAATTGCATTAACAGACAGTCGTTTAAAGGTTTATACGCAAGAAAATAAAGGAATTTTTCGACTATCAGAAACATATAATTTTGCTCTATCGAAATCAGAGGGAAAATATGTAGCTGTTTTGGAAGGTGATGATGTTTGGGTGCCCGAAAAATTAACCTTACAAGTAGAGAGTTTGGAAAATAATCAAGAGGCTGTACTATCTTGGGGACAGGCAATTGGTTCTTCCTTTGATTTGAAAAAAGATATAAATCTACTTCCAATAATTAAATACGATTCAGCTGTTTTTTATAATAATCCAGTTAAGTCAGCCCTTAAGGTTCTGGCTTTTACAAATCATATTCCTGCATTGACTGTTTTTATTCGAAAGTCAGTTTTATTAAAAATTGGTGGTTTCAATCAATGTTTCGGATTGCCATTAGTTGATTTACCTACCTGGCAGCAATTAGCTATTGAGGGTTCGTTCACTTATATCGATAAACCACTTGGAAGGTGGAGGATAACTACCAATCAGGCAACAAAAACTTACAATATTGAAATGATTAAAGGAGTTAAAAAACTTGCAATCCAACTTTACAATAATAACAGATTGTTTCTAAATGATTTGAAAATTACGGAGCATAAGCTCAATAAGCATTTCGATGCCAGATTAGTTGTAAATCACTATAAATTAGGAATGTACAATCTAAGTAGAGCGGATGTTTACAGTGCAAAGGCTGAGTTTTTAAATTCAATAAAATTACATGGACTGATTAAACCCTTATGGAAGCTAAAATCGATATATAGATTAGCTTTGTTAGTTCTTAATGCATCGAACTGAATATCCATAATTTTTATTGCTGTTTGTGATCATTAGATTTGCATTATTAATTCCCATATACCTAATTTCAGCATTGCCTAATGAATAATTTGTTGTAGTCCAATAATAACAAGCATTACCCAATAGATAATAAGAACCATCATAGCCGCGATATCCACTTGGTACAGCGGAAAATCCAGAAGAATTATTTAGACTTAAATTGTTGCTTGGAGTACCTACATTAGAATTAGTATTCCAAAGTGTAGTTGAACATAGTGACTTTGCTATTTTATTATCAACAGTTGTATTATCGTAGTTGTGGCCATTTGCAATTAAAT
>CAIWIS010000326.1 GCA_903912795.1 uncultured Bacteroidales bacterium | reverse complement strand
GATATTTACAATGTTCAAATATAGTCCGAAAGTTCCAGCTTTTGACTATCATGACCTAAATTTTTAAAAAAATTCAAATTATCTACGAACGTGAAACATTTTTTACACCTTTTACCAATTTTATTTTTTTAATAATCTGTTCCAAATCTTTATTATCACTTACCATTATGGTGAGGTTGCCCTGAAATAATCCGGCATTAGTGTCCACCGAAATAGACCTCAATGTAATGTTTTTCTCTTTCGAAATGAGCGATGTTACATTGGTAACTATGCCAATATCGTCGTGCCCTACTATGCGAAGCGTAATGGGATACTGTGAACCAATGGATTTGCCCGACCACTTAGCTTTTACTATGCGGTAGTTAAAGCGTTCTATCATTTGTGGCGCATTAGGACAGTCGGTACGGTGAATTTTAATACCACCTGTAACTGCCACGAAACCAAATACATCGTCGCCATAAATAGGATTACAGCATTTCGAAAGTTTAAAGTCAACATTTTTTAAATCCTGACCTATAACCAATACGTCTTCTTTGTTGTCCGACTCGCGACCGTGTTTCTCTTTCGAAAAACCATCGGCACTACGCATTTCAACCATATCGGGATTTAGATCTTTTTTGTCCAAATCCAAGTAGGCATCACGCATAGCAAGTACGTCCAATTTTTCGCGAGCTAATTCCTGATAAAAGTCGCTAACGGTTTTAAAACCTTTCTTTTTGGCCAAGCGTGATAATTTACCTTCGTCGAGTTCAATTTTCCAGTTTTTGAAACGCCTAACCAAGGTTTCGCGACCAAGTTCGGCATCTTTAAACTCCACCTCTTTGAGCGCCTGACGAATTTTATTTTTTGCTTTCGAAGTTGTTACTACCTGCAACCACGACTGGTTTGGCTTCTGCGTGGGTGATGTGAGCACTTCCACTTGATCGCCATTATTCAGCTCGTATTTAATAGGCATGTTTTTACCATTTACCTTGGCTCCCACACATTTACAACCCAAACCAGAATGAATGGAAAATGCAAAATCGAGCGCAGTAGCTCCTTTGGGCAATTTGTGCAAATCGCCATTGGGCGTAAATACAAACACTTCCTTGTCGTACAAGTTGAGTTTAAATTCGTCCATAAAATCCAAGGCATTCAAATCCGGATTCTCAAGTATCTCGCGAATGTTTTTGAGCCATTCGTCCATGCCACTTTCGCCCTTAATGCCTTTGTATTTCCAGTGAGCAGCAAGTCCTTTTTCGGCCACCTCGTCCATACGCACCGTACGAATTTGAACTTCAACCCATTTGTTTTGAGGGCCAAGCACCGTGGTGTGCAAGCTTTCGTACCCATTCGATTTTGGAATCGATAGCCAGTCGCGCAAGCGTTTCGGATTTGGTTGGTACATATCGGCCACTATGGAATATGCCTGCCAACAAGCCGCTTTTTCTTTCTCGAGCGGCACATCAAAAACTACACGGATAGCAAACAAATCGTATATGTTTTCGAATGGCGTATTTTGCTTTTTAATTTTGTTATAAATGGAATGAATTGATTTCGTACGTCCTTTAATTTCGAAAGCACATCCCAGCTCGTTCAACTTTTCTTTTAATGGCGAAATAAATTCGTGAATATAAATATCGCGCGAACGTTTCGATTCGTTTAATTTATGAGCAATTTCTTTGTATACATCTCTGTTGGTGTGCTTTAACGATAAATCTTCCAACTCCGTTTTAATCTTATACAAACCCATACGATGCGCCAATGGAGCATACAAAAATGAACTCTCACGAGCTACTTGCATGCGCATATTTTCAGGTTCGGAATCGAGCGTACGCATTTTTTGCAATTGAGTAGCAATTATGATGAGTATAACGCGTACGTCCTCGGCAAATGTGAGTAATAATTTTCGGAAGTTTTCGGTTTCGAGTGAGGTGTTACGTTCGTACAATTCCCGAACACGTATCAAACCCTTTGTAATAGCACTTATATTGGTCGAGAATGTTTTTTCAAGTTCTTCAACCGAAATGTATTTTTGAGTAATAAAATCCTGAAAAAGAACACTAATTACAGCAGCCTTGCCCAAACCTACCTCGTTAAGCAATGCATCAACAATAGCAATTTTCAACTGCATAAATGCCCTTACCTGTTCGCTCGAGAGGTTTTGAAGTTTAAAACATGATGCTAGTTGTAGCTTTAGTTGGCAACGCTCGGTGTATGTAAAAAGATTTTCGTGCGACAAAACAAGTGATTTGTAGTGGCCACTAATAGTTATTACAGGTTTTGACATAAAGCGGAATTTAATATTTTATGCAAAGATACAAATTCTACTTTAGCAAATTAAGAATTGAACCACATAAGAACACAAAAGTAAACAAATCTTTTATTCTATTTTCCAGGACTTTGGTTTCTGTTTTTTTTACTACATTTGTAATCGGAAAAAAT
>CAIWIS010000325.1 GCA_903912795.1 uncultured Bacteroidales bacterium | reverse complement strand
TTATTCCTTCAAAAATTAAATCAACTAAATTCAAACGCTCGCTTTCGGAATGGAAGTGATTTAGAACAAAGAACAAAGAACAAAGAACAAAGAATAAAGAATAAAGACCCGGAACCTACCTGACGGCAGGCTCGAAACAAGAAACAAACAATCAATTAAATATATTATGAACTTTAGATTTAAAACGATTGCATTTATACTAATTATATGCAGTACTTCGTCTTTTGCATTAACAAAGAAGGATATTAAAAAAGATTTGAAAAAAGTTGCTGACTGGCAAATAGCTACATTCGAAGAATCGGTAAAAAGGCAAGGAAAATGGAAAAATTCCTATCTGAAAGACGAATGGACGCAGGGTGCACTGTATGTTGGCATGGTGGAATGGGCACGCCTCAGCAAAAACAATCAATACTGGAACTTTCTGAAAACAATTGGCGAAGAACTCAACTGGAAACCCGCTAAAAATATATTTTTTGGCGACGATATTTGTGTCAGTCGCATGTATATTGAACTTTACAAAAAATACAAACAACCCGAAATGATTGCACCAACTGTAGAGCGGTTGCAATACATTATGAAAAACCTGCCTCAAGTGCCGCTTCAAATGAACATAAAGGGGAATCAGGACCGATGGAGTTGGTGCGATGCCATTTTTATGGCGCCACCGGTATATTATAGTCTTTCGAAAGTAACCGGCGACGACTCTTACCGAAAATTTGCCGAAAAAGAGTTGGATGTAACCTACGATACTTTGTACATAAAAGTAGACAGCTTGTTTTGTCGCGATACAAATTTCAAAGGGAAAAAAGAGAAAAACGGAAAACAGGTGTATTGGGCACGTGGCAATGGTTGGGTTGTTGGAGGTTTAGCCAATATTATTGAAAACACACCCTCTAACGATCCATATCGTGCTAAATACATCCAATTATTTAAAGAAATGACCACCAAAATTGCCGCTTTACAGGGCAATGATGGTTTCTGGACTGCTAGTTTACTCGACCCGAATGCTTATCCTGTTCCCGAAACAAGCTCCACCGGATTTATGACGTATGCCATAGCCTGGGGAATCAATCATGGCTATTTGGATAAAAAAATGTACGCACCGATTGCTGTAAAAGGTTGGAAAGCGTTGGTTAGCGCCATCGAACCTAACGGGAAACTGGGTTGGGCACAAGCCATTGGTGCTTCACCCGAAGCTACCAAACGTGAAAACAGCGAAGTGTATGGTGTTGGTTCGTTTCTTTTGGCAGGAACGGAAATGTATAAATTAGCGAAATAATTCATTGCTTAAGCTGATTGTTTTTACGTTTTTATGCCAGAAGCATTAAAAATTGAAAACTATTTTTTGAACTTATAGCCTCTGCTTGATGTGGCCAATATTAGTATAGGTACGGCACTGATTATGAAAATTATATGTAAGTTAAACTAATATATGTGGCAGGTTTAATGCCGCTTATGCATCACTTAAAATAAACCAAAGTTAATCAATATATGCTATGAATAAAATTAAATTTTTCGGTGTTTTTGTCCTGTTTGCTTTAGCAATGGTGATTCAGGCAAAAAGTAAAAAAAATAGTTATCAAAACCCTATTCGCTTAGGTATTGATTCTAAAGGAATTCGTGATTGTCAGGTTTTCAGAGATGGAAATACTTGGTACATGACTGCTACTGCCTATCCACACTGGGACAAACAAGAGCGGGATGGGAATCCATTAAACGCAGGTGTGCCTTTGTATAAATCGTCCGATTTAGTTAACTGGCAGTTTGTAAAAAATATCGTAGAACGTCCCACTGCTGATAAATGGTATTATCGTAGGTTTTGGGCTCCTGAGATACATAAAATTGGACGGAAATATTACTGTACATTCAATTGTAGCAATCCTGAAGCAGGTTTTCAGGGGCAACATATGGGCTATGCTGTGGCCGATAAGGTGGATGGACCCTACAAAGTGGTTACTGAAGATAAACCATTGACTTATGGAAACGACTTAACTTTATTTGAAGATAACGATAAAAGAGTTTGGGCTTTTTGGAGTCGTGGACCTGAGTTTGGGATAGGTTATGCTCAGATAGATTTACAAACAGCAAAATTTCTGACAGCTCCTGTAAGTGCCATTCTCCCCGGAAAGGTAGATTACGACTATGACTCTGTAGGTAATCTGCTAAAGGTACCCGGTTACGATGGTCGCCCCATTCCGAAAGTTAAAAAATACCACACTTGGGATGCAATAGGAATCGAAGGAGCTTATGTGATAAAACAAAAAGGAACATATTTTCTATTCTATTCGAGCTGGACGCGTGGTTATGAAATTGGCTACGCCACTGCACCCAAAATCACTGGACCATGGACCAAATACGAAGGTGAACCTATTTATGGTGCCCAAAGCAAATATGCTTGTACAAAAAATGGGGTTGAATGGAAAGGAAATCCGGCTAATCCGTTTAAAGAAGTGGGTCACAACGCCATCTTTTTAGGACCCGATGGACGTTGTTGGATTTCTTGCCATGGATTTACGAACGATAATGCATCGCCTGCATTGGTTATCGACCCTATTGAGTTCGACAAAGCAAGAATAGTACCCAAAGAGCCAACCTATACTGAACAAAATTTTGTAAATCTCAAAATATCAGCCAATTAAATGATTGCGAAAGTTAAGTAATATATTCTAAATAATGAGTTAGTTAAGCAGTTTTTTGTAAAATGTTTGGTGATTTAACTTGAAATTAATTTTCACACATTGGAAAAAAACCATTTCTAAACTTGTTAATAATCAAAGTTTAATTTTTTTTAAAAGACGCAAAGTGAATAACTTTACAGCTTTTCTTTGCGCGCAAAATACACTTTTTATAACGAACTGTTGTATAAGCAACCAAACAAGAAAACAGCCAAGTGTATGAAGTTGGCTCATTCATATTGCCAGGTACCGAGATTTACAAACCTATTAAATAAAATCAATTTCACCAATGATTATGAAACGCATCGTATATTTATTCATTTTGTACAATTTTTCATTTTTAAATCTTTCTGCACAACAGGCTCAGCCATTGTACAAAAATCCCATTTTACCCATTGAGCAACGAGTAAATGACCTATTGAAGCGCATGACTTTGACCGAAAAACTGGAACAAATGACGCAGCGAATTATTGGTCAAAACAATAATGAGAACAATGCTGAACGTGACAAACGAAATTATTCACCTCTTACGGGTTCGTTTATTAATTTTAGTAACGATCCGCATTTTGCCAACGAAATCCAGCGAAAATCCTTGGAACAATCACGCTTGGGAATACCTGTTTTATTAGGTATGGATGTGATACATGGCTTTCGAACTATTTTTCCAATTCCACTGGCACAAGGCTGTACATGGAATCCGGAACTCACACGCCTCTCGTGTGAAGTTGCAGCCAAAGAAGCCACTTTATCGGGTGTTAAATGGACATTTTCGCCTATGATAGATGTGGCACGTGACCCACGTTGGGGTAGAGTGTCCGAGGCTTACGGTGAAGACACCTACTCCAATTCACAATTTTGTATTGCTGCGGTTAAAGGATATCAGGGAGCAAAACTTTCGGATAAATATTCTGTGGCAGCCTGTCTTAAACATTTTATCGGTTATAGTTTATCAGAGGGCGGTCGCGATTATCATGCCACCGATGTTTCACCACTTACCCTTTGGGAAACTTTTATGCCACCTTATAAAGCTGGGGTGGAGGCAGGTGCGCAAACTCTTATGAGTGCGTTTAATGATATTACTGGGGTTCCTGCTTCGGCAAATCATTATACCTTGACAGAAGTTTTGAAAAATAGGTGGAAACACGATGGATTTGTGGTGTCGGACTGGAAATCAGTGTATCAACTTATCAATCAAGGTTATGCTGCCGATAGTGCCGACGCAGGGGTTAAAGCTTTAAATGCCGGAGTGGAAATGGATATGAACGATGATATTTACGTGAAATATTTG
>CAIWIS010000324.1 GCA_903912795.1 uncultured Bacteroidales bacterium | reverse complement strand
TTTAATACTTTACAATACAACTAGTTACAAATAAAACTATTGTACAAAGCAAAGCCTTGAATATCAGTTTCAAAATTAGGGAAAAGAATGGAGCGTTTATATAGGTGTAAATCCTGATTTTTTATAAGTGTAAACCCTTATACTCACTTTCAATTTTTGTTCATCAATAGTCAACTTCAACGATCTTGTTTTTAATGGCAAAAAGCACAAGATTTATGGTGTTTTTCGATGCCGTTTTTCGTAGAAGGGAAGAGCGATGTACTTCGATAGTTTTTGGACTTAAAAACAAAACTTCAGCAATTTCGCTCACTGACAATCCTTTACACAGCATACTTAAAATTTCAGTTTCGCGTTGCGTGAGTGTGTTGGCATCCTTTGTTGTTTTTGCTTTTGCCTCTATATTTAAATTAAAAATCAGTTTTTGGAACAATTCAGTTGAAATATAGTTTTCACCCTTCATTATAGCATTGATGGCTTTTTCTAATTCTACTTTACCTGATGTTTTCAGTACAAAGCCCATAGCTCCGGCATCAACCATATCCATATAGTTAGCTTTTTCGTTAAGCATAGTAAGCACCAACACTTTTAAACCTGGTTTCATTTTAAGCGCCTCTCTGGTTGCAACCAACCCATTCATCACAGGCATTTCTATATCCATAATTACCAAATCGGGCGAATGCTGCTCCAAAAGCTTCAGTAATACTTGACCATTTTCAGCCTCGGCTATAACTTTACCCAAGCCTTCGTTCTCAATCAGTAGTTTTATACCTTCGCGAAACAAGGAGTGATCGTCAACAATAATTATTTTGTTCATTTATTTAAAGAATAGATATTGGGGTATTATGATATTAATTGTGATATTGGGATATTGAGATATTGGGATATTATGATATTAATTGTGATATTGAGATATTGGGATATTATGATATTAATTGAGATATTGGGAATTGTTGCTCCATATTATTCAATGGGCAATTTAATTGTCACTTGCATTCCATTACCCTCTTTTGATTCAATATTAATTGTTCCTTTTAAAACTTGTACACGCTGACGAATACTCAATAATCCAATGCCTTTGTTTTCGGTAATATTATCGACATCAAAACCTACACCATTATCCGAATAACAAAAATCAATAGAATTTGACAACACGTCACTATGCAGTTCAATGTTTGCTTTAGTTGCATTGGAATAGGTTAATGTATTCTTAATTAACTCTGTAGCTATACGATAAAGCATAAGTTCAGTTAGCTCATCAAAGCGTTGAAAAATATTTGTGTCGAAATTTATTGCAAGTTTATTCGTATCATTTATGCGTTGTGCAAAATCGCTTATGGCTTTCACAAAGCCTACTTCTTGCAAGTACTGCGAATTCAACCCGCGAGCAAGTTCACGAGCAGTTTTAATAGCCATTTCGATGCTGTAGTTTCCTTTTTCGGTAATCAATTTACGCTTTTCGGTATCAGTAGTTTCCGCAAGCCATTGAAAATAGAGTTTAATAGTTGAGAGTAGCGGCCCCATACCATCGTGAAGTTCTGCCGAAAATCGATTACGTTCGCGCTCTTCAACTTCCATCGTTATCCCGAGTAGTTTATGTTCACTTTCTTTGAGCGATGCATTTAAAATTGTAAGTTCAGATGTTCGTTCAGCAATAAGTTCCTCCAGCTGCTCGTTTAAATTTGTAAGTGCAATTTCGGCATGTTTCTGAGCCGAAATATCGATATGAACACCATACATCAACAGCGGTTTACCATCAGCAGTCCAAGTTCTAACTTTACCTTCTTGCCTAATCCACACCCAGTGACCTTTCTTATGTCGCATACGCACCTCTACCATGTGTACTGGCAGTTCGCCTGCAAAGTGACGTTTAAGCATTTCCTCGGCATAAGGAATATCGTCGGGGTGAGTGATTGATTTCCAACCATTTTTACCCAAAAAAAGCTGACCAATTTTTATTTCAGTACTCGCATATCCTAAGTTTTGAGCCCATATTTTATTGAACTTTGTTTTTCCAGTTTGCACATTCCATTCCAACGTACCAATACCAGCTCCTTCCAACACATCTTCTAATTGCAGGTTCGATTCCGA
>CAIWIS010000323.1 GCA_903912795.1 uncultured Bacteroidales bacterium | reverse complement strand
TTTTCGCCTGATAAACAACCCGAAATGTGGACAGAGCAGCAATTCAGAAAAATATTCGATGCTTGCAATTCAGATGCAATTCTTACAACCTATTGCGCCAAAGGCATGGTTCGAAGAGCCTTACTCTCAGCAGGATTTAAGGTTGAACGCTTGCCTGGCCCTCCTGGGAAACGTGAGATATTAAGAGCTAGAAAAGTATGAAAATAATTAAGCCTTATATTCGCCGGGCGTAACACCGTAGTATGTTTTGAAACATTTACCAAAATACGATGAGTCGTTGAATCCAACCTGATAAGCTATCTCGTTGATATTCAAGTCGGTTTTTTTGATTAAATCCGAAGCAGCATGCATTCTGATTTCGAGAATCAATGAACTTGGAGTTTTGCCGGTTATCGACTTTATTTTTCGGTAAAATTGTACGCGGCTCATGCCTACATCCTGACTGAACGAGTCGATGCGCAAATCCGGATTGTCAATATTCTTTTTGATATAATCGAAAACCTTTGTAATGAATTTATCTTCGGCCGATGGAAGTTCCGTATTAATATTGGCGTAAACACTATTTTTGTTAAACGAATTACGGATGCGTCGACGAATGCTAATAAGATTATTTACACGCAGTTGCAACAATTCCGGATTAAATGGCTTTACAATATAATCGTCGGCCAGTGAATTTAATCCTTCTTTTACCTGTTCAATTCCCGAAAGCGCTGTGAGTAAAATGATTGGAATGTGGTCGGTTACTTCGTTGTTTTTCAATTTATTACAAAGCTCAATACCACTCATGTTTGGCGTCATTATGTCGCTAATAATTAAATCAGGCACAAATTCAACCGCCATTTTACAACCAATTAAACAATCTTCGGCCTCAATAATTCGATAATTTTCGATTAAAAGAGATTTCACATAGCTCCGCACATCTTCATTATCTTCGACTACCAACACCGTGAAATTTTCTTTTTTCTTCAATTCTTCTAGCGTTGTTCCTTTTGTAATTACCGCCTGATTATCAGGTAAATCTACAATTATTGAACGGTCGTGTTCCACAGTTTTCAAGTTCGAGAGTTCGTCAGAAGAATAATGTTCATTACCCAACGGGAAAAGAATTTTGAATGTTGAGCCTTTGCCAATTTCACTTTCGGCCCAAATTTTTCCTAAATGCAACTCAACAATACTTTTACAAAGATTTAAACCAATTCCGGTTCCATAAATATTCGCTCCTTCGTGGTTGTGTGCTTGATAAAATGGTTCAAAAATCTTTTCCAGTTCACTGTTTTCAATGCCATTGCCATTATCCGAAATTTCGATGAGTAATGCACCTTGAGTTGGAAATATTGCATTTGTATAATCCTTAATATTTAAAGGCGGAATCTCGTTCACCAGAATTTTTACCTGTCCGTTTTCGATAGTATGTTTAAATGCATTCGATAATAAATTGAAAAATACTTTTTCTACCAAAATCGGGTCAAACCAGGTATCGATATTTTTATTTTTATTTTCGAGCGTCAGATTAATGTTTTTAGTTGTAGCCAATTCTTTGAACGACAATACAATATCGTCGATAAACAGATTAAAATCAACCTGCGATACATTGGGTTTCATAAAACCCGATTCCAGTTTACGGAAATCCATCAGCTGATT